>NZ_CP031188.1:0-300000 GCF_003344925.1 Flavobacterium arcticum
AGTTTAATAATCAGGATTTATGACTAAAACTGCGCAATCGGTATGGGAAAACTGTCTACTTTTCATAAAGGACAATATTCAGGATCAAGCATACAAAACTTGGTTCGAACCGATACGTGCTGTTGAGCTTACTGACAACGCATTGTATATTCAAGTACCCAGCAAATTTTTTTATGAATGGCTGGAAGAGCACTACGTAAAACTTTTAAAAGTTGCACTAACAAAAGAACTAGGAACTGGTGCGAAGTTACTCTATAAAATTAAAATGGAAAACACTTATGGTAACAAACAGCCCTTTACAGAGCAGTTGCCAAGTGCCCATCGTTCTCCCGTAAAACCACAGGAGGTAGATGTTCCGTTACACAATAAAAATCCAGAGCTAAAAAACCCTTTTATTATTCCTGGTATAAGGAATCTTAAAATAGAATCGCAACTTAACGCTAATTATAGTTTCGACAATTTTTTTGAAGGTGATTCTAATAGGTTGGCCAGATCGGCAGGTATGGCTGTTGCCAATAAACCTGGCGGAACGTCATTTAACCCGCTACTTATATTTGGAGGCGTAGGTTTGGGTAAAACCCACCTTGCCCATGCTATAGGTGTAGAGATAAAAGACAAGTACCCAAACAAAACAGTACTTTATATTTCTGCAGAGATATTTACACAACAATATATAGACTCTGTTAAGCGTAATACACGAAATGATTTTATTCATTTCTATCAGCTTATCGATGTACTAATTATAGATGATGTACAATTCCTTTCGGGTAAAACAGGTACACAAGATGTATTTTTCCACATCTTTAACCACTTGCACCAAAACGGAAAACAGGTAATCCTTACATCAGACAAAGCTCCTGTAGACATGCAGGATATAGAACAACGACTATTGTCTCGATTTAAATGGGGACTTTCTGCCGAATTACATCAGCCAGATTATGAAACAAGAGTATCAATACTAAACAATATATTGTTTAGAGATGGTGTAGAGATACCTGATGATATTGTAGAGTATGTGGCAAAAAACATAAAAAGTAACGTTCGTGAACTAGAAGGTGCTATTATATCGCTTATAGCGCAATCTTCTTTCAACCACCGCGAAGTAACTATTGATCTTGCAAAACAGGTAGTAGAAAAATTTGTAAAAAACATAAAACGCGAAATATCTATAGACTATATACAAAAAGTAGTTTCAGATTATTTCCAACTCGATGTAGATACATTACAATCTAAAACCAGAAAACGCCACGTGGTACAGGCAAGACAACTTGCTATGTTTTTCGCAAAAAAGTACACCAAATCATCATTAGCAAACATTGGTTCTCAAATAGGTTCTCGTGATCACGCTACAGTACTACATGCATGCAAAACAGTAGATAACTTAGTCTCTACAGATAAACAATTCAAAAAATTTGTTGAAGATATCAACAAGAAACTTTCGGTATAATGGCGGTCAATATCTTAATGGTATGCTTGGGTAATATTTGTCGCTCTCCATTGGCAGAAGGCATATTACAATCTAAACTACCTAAAGAAAAATTTATTGTAGATTCGGCAGGTACAGGCGATTGGCACGCAGGGCAACAACCTGATAAACGCTCTATAGCTACCGCAAAAAATCGTGGTTTAGATATTACTCATCAAAGAGCACGACAAATTAAAGTTTCGGACTTTGAAAAGTTTGACTACATCTATGTAATGGACACATCTAATTATAATAATGTAGCAAAACTTGCTCCTAATAATATTACCAAAGCCAAAATATCATTAATGATGGATGCCTTATACCCAGAACAAGGTACAGAAGTACCCGACCCATACTTTGGTGGTAACGATGGGTTCGAAAAAGTATATGATATGCTTGATGAAGCTTGCACTATTGTTGCTAATAATTTATTAAAAAAACACTAATGACAACTATAGGTAAACTCTATTTACTTCCTGTTCCTTTAGGACCAGATGCTGATCCTACAACGGTATTGCCCGATACAGTAGCACGTTCTATTGAGTTTATAGATTACTATATTGTTGAGAATGAAAAAACGGCACGTCGTTTTATAAAAGCGATACTCCCTACCAAAAAACAACCCGAACTAAAACTGTTTACACTCAATAAACGCACAGAATCATCAGAACATAGTGGTTTTATACAACCTTGTCTTGAAGGCAAAAATGTAGGTTTGATGAGCGAAGCAGGATGCCCTGGTGTAGCCGATCCTGGTGCTGCTATTGTAAAACTAGCACACGAAAAAGGAATACAGGTTGTCCCTTTAGTAGGTCCATCGTCTATATTACTAGCTATCATGGCAAGTGGTATGAACGGGCAGAGTTTTGCTTTTAACGGTTACTTGCCCATCGAAAAAGGAGAAAAGAAAAGTGCACTGAAAAATTTTGAACAATTATCGCATAGTAAAAATCAATCGCAGCTTTTTATAGAAACCCCTTACAGAAATAATAAATTACTGGAAGATGTTTTAAATACCTTACAACCTTCTACACACTTGTGTATAGCTGCCGATATTACTCTACCTACAGAGTATATTAAAACAAAAACCGTTGCGCAATGGAAGAAAGAAAAAACCGACCTGCATAACAGGCCGTGTATTTTTATCATCCATAAGTTTAATTAGAAGCTTAGTTTTAACTACTCAGGTGTTACTTCATTACCAAAATATTTTCGTTTTATCCAAAATGCTAAGTTAACCAAAGCTATTAAAGCAGGTACTTCTACTAGTGGTCCTATTACACCTGCAAAAGCTTGTCCGCTATTTATACCAAATACCCCTATAGCTACAGCAATTGCTAACTCAAAATTATTACCTGCTGCGGTAAATGATATGGCTGTTGACTGCGAATAGTCTGCTCCTGTTTTTTTACCAATAATAAAACTGATAACAAACATCAAAGCAAAATATATAGCAAGCGGTATTGCTATGCGCAAAACATCCAGAGGTATTTCTACTATTAATTTACCTTTCAGGCTAAACATTAGTACTATAGTAAAAAGTAGTGCTATTAATGTAAATGGCGATATAAACGGAATATACTTTTCATTATACCACTGCTCCCCTTTTAGCTTTATTAACCCATAGCGCGATATAATTCCTGCAAAAAATGGAATACCTAAATAAATAAGAACACTCTCAGCAATTTGCCCCATAGTAATATCTACCGTAAGTCCCTCTACACCAAAAAGCGGTGGTAAAACAGTAATAAACACATAAGCATATACACTATACAACAATACCTGAAAAATACTATTTAGCGCAACTAAGCCTGCAGCATATTCTCTATTACCTTCGGCGAGTTCATTCCAAACCATAACCATTGCAATACAACGCGCAATACCTATTAATATAAGCCCAGACATATACTCAGGATAACCTTTTAAAAACAGTATTGCCAAAGCAAACATTAATATAGGACCTATAACCCAATTGAGTAAAAGCGATGCTCCGAGTATTTTGGTATTCTTAAACACTTTACCAATGTTCTCATAACGTACTTTTGCCAAAGGCGGGTACATCATAATGATAAGTCCTACTGCTAATGGAATATTGGTAGTACCACTGAAAAAAGAATTGATAAAATTTCCTGCGCTATCTGAAAAGTATCCAATACTTACACCCACTGCCATAGCTATAAATATCCACAGCGTAAGATAGCGATCGAGAAAACTTAGTTTTTTTCTATTAACTGTTGGGTTACAATTATTCATTAACTTAAGTTTTCTTTTACAAAATTATTAGTATAATCTTTTATCATACCTCTTACTTTACGGAACTCATCCATTACCTCTTCGGGAGTACCTTGGGCTTTGGCAGGATCAGGAAAGTTGTAATGAATTTTTTCTGCTTGTGAGGGGAAGTATGGGCAGTTTTCTTTTGCGTTATCACAAACCGTTATTACATAATCAAAGTCAATATCTTTATACTCATCAATGTTATTAGAGGTATGGTTCGAAATATCAATACCATCTTCACTCATTACCGCAATAGCTTTAGGGTTTACACCATGTGTTTCAATACCCGCACTATATACTTCGGCTTTATTACCTGCAAAATGTTTTAAATATCCCTCGGCAATTTGACTACGACAACTATTGCCCGTACACAAGACTAAAATTTTTTTCATGACTATTATATATACTAATTATGATTTGTACTTATTAGCAACAACCTCCGCCTGGCGTACACGATGTATCCTTCTTGCTTAGATAGCCAAGAGGTGCTTTTAGTTTCTCTTTTGGTATTCCACAATTATCTGGCGCAAGACAATTTGTTTGCTTCGGCATTAATATAAAATCTTTACCATCATAGTTTAAACTATATTTGCCAATAGTATCACCCTGATATTCTACTTCTATTTCATTATCTTGTATATTTAAAATATCTTCAGATAATTTAATTATATTGAGAAGTTTAGCAGGTTTTAACCTATGCTCAAAATCGTTCGCATCCCATAACTGAAAGTTAACTACTATTTCTTCGCGTACTGTACCACCGCAGTCTATAAATTTTTTACTTACCTCTCCCACTTCTGTAACATGAAAATGTTCTGGTACATAACTACCATCAATTAACTTAAAATTTACCGCTTCGGCTGTAGCCAAATATTCTTTTATCTCTGATAATTTCATCTTTATAATAGTTTTATTATTTAACAACAATTATTTTTCTTCTCTATCAATGTGTCTTGTACATAATCAAAGAACGATTTTATTTTACCAAAACCCTCTTCATCAATACAATAACAAATAGCAGTACCCTCTATACTCCCTTTTATAAGTCCTGCATTTTTAAGTTCTTTAAGGTGCTGTGAAACCGTAGGCTGTGCGAGTGGCAACTCACCAACAATATCTCCACATATACAAGCATTCACTTTTAGCAAGTACTCTATAATAGCTATACGTGCTGGATGCCCTAATGCTTTTGCCATAATAGCCAGCTCATTTTGCTTCTCTGTAAACTTATCCGATTTTGTAATCCCCATAACTAATATTATTATATTGCAATATTACGATAAAAAGAAATAACAGCAAAACAAAATATTAAGTTTTAGTTATAAAAGAAAACTAGATAACAGTATACATCTCATTTATTATATATTCCCTACTTTTGCCGATTATTAAAAGTGAGGGGTAATGATCAAACTTATACCCTCCGAAATCAGGAAGCTAATCTGATTTTAATAAAATTAAGCATATAGCATTATTCTAAATAAAATAGCATTCATGAATAAAATAATAAACCTCTTTGATTTTTCTCAAAAAGTAAATTATAAAAACGAAATATTAGCGGGGCTTACTGTAGCTATGACCATGATACCTGAGTCTTTATCTTTTGCTATCCTTGCTGGATTCCCTCCACTTGTAGGTCTATATGCTGCTTTTATTATGGGGCTTGTTACCGCAGTTTTTGGGGGTAGACCAGGAATGGTATCAGGTGGTGCAGGTGCAACCGTAGTAGTACTTATCGCCCTTATGCAATCGCACGGTATAGAGTATGTATTTGGCGCAGTAGCCTTAGCAGGAGTACTGCAAATACTGGTAGGTATATTTAAACTAGGAAAGTTTATACGTCTTGTGCCCAACCCTGTAATGTATGGTTTTGTAAACGGGCTTGCTGTTATTATATTTATGTCGCAAATAGAACAGTTTAAAACTGTTGTAAATGGCGAATCTACTTGGTTATCAGGCTCAGCTCTTTATATCATGGCAGGACTTGTAGCACTTACTATAGGTATAGTAGTACTATTGCCTAAAATTACTAAAGCTGTACCCGCATCATTAGTTGCTATTATAGTAGTTTTTGCGGTAGTATTTGGTTTTGGAATAGAAACTAAAACAGTAGAAGATATCGCATCAGTAAGCGGAGGTTTCCCTCCTTTTCATGTACCCGATATTGCTTTTAACATCGAAACATTAAAAATAATATTCCCTTACTCGCTTATTATGGCAGCCGTAGGGCTTACTGAAGGTTTACTTACACTAAACCTTGTAGACGAAATGACAGGCACACGTGGCAACAGTAACAAAGAATGTATTGCTCAAGGTAGTGCCAATATGCTTAACGGATTCTTTTTTGGTATGGGTGGTTGCCCTATGATAGCGCAAACACTAGTAAACCTTTCGGCAGGGGCGCGAGCAAGACTTGCGGGGATTATCGCTGCATTAACCATACTAATAATAATACTATTTGGTGCTCCTATAATTGGTAAAGTTCCTATTGCTGCTCTTGTAGGTGTAATGATAATGGTAGCTATAGGCACTTTTGAATGGGCTAGTTTTTCTATAGTTAACAAAATGCCAAAACATGATATTATAACAGGCGCACTAGTAGCTATTATAACTGTATGGCTACATAACCTTGCATTAGCTGTATTAATAGGTGTTGTTATAGCAGCACTTGTATTTGCTTGGGAAAGTGCCAAACGCATACGCGCTCGCCATTTTATAGATGAGCAAGGTGTAAAGCATTATGAAATATATGGTCCGTTGTTTTTTGGCTCTACAAAAATATTTACAGACAAGTTTGATATCGCAACCGATCCTGATGAAGTTATAATTGATTTTAAAGAGAGTCGTATTGCAGATATGTCGGCCATAGAAACAATAAATAGCCTTACAGAGAAATATAGTAATGTGGGCAAAAAAGTACACCTGCGCCATCTTAGTGATGACTGCAGGCGTTTACTTACTAATGCCGAAGCTGTAATTGATGTAAATATTATGGAAGACCCTACTTATAGGGTAGTTACAAACAAGGTTAAGCAGTAACAGGCGATTCTTCGTTTTCCATATTGATTATACGTTTTTCTATGTATTTAGAATTCATTATTCTTACAATACCCATATAATCCATAGTAAACTCTATTAAGTCGCCTACTTTATATTTTTTGTCATTTTCACCCAAGTCAAGTACTACCATATCAGATGTAGCTCCTGAATATTTTATAGCTTCATCTGTTGGGTCAAGGTGTTTCATGTCTATATCTAGCAAACCTATATCTATAATAGCACGAATGGTAGTTTTACCATAATCTTCCTCTTCAAAGCTATAGGTTTCACCTTCTAGGTTGGTACCCAGTTCTCCTGTAGGCACTATTGGTTTTTCGTAAAGCTCAATAATTTCGGCATACAGTTTAAAAATATCATTTTCCATATCTTCAAACTTGGTACTGTTATAAACATCTGTACCCATAAATAATGTTTCGCCTACACGAAAATGGTTTACACCTTTAGGCATAAGTCCTTGTAAAACTAGAGGTATTGTTACTGATGAACCTCCAGATATAAAAGGAATTTTAACATTAAACTTAGCCTCTACCAGTTGTTTATACAAACTAAGCTGTATCAGTTTATCATTATTAGGTAATATACCGTACAGGCAAGAAAGGTTAGTCCCTAAGCCAATAATTTCGATATTTTTCATTTCGAAAACTCGTGAATAAAAATCGACAAAGTCCTCACGCATTACTCCCTCGCGTAGTTCGCCAAGGTCTATCATTATAATAATCTTGTGGGTAACACCTTGTTTCTGTGCTTCTTTAGAGAGCATTTTTATGGTACGGAAATCAGTATTCATACTAATATCAGCATACTTAATAACTTCTCCTATTACCCCTTTAGCAGGTGGTTTTATATAAATTGTCTGCGCGTTTTTATCTATGTTCTTAATAACCTTTAGGTTACTTATTCGAGAATCAGAATATTGACTTATACCCATCTCTAAAAGTGCAGATAAATACTGCCTGTTGCCACATAGTATTTTGGTTACAACAGACCAATCAATTCCTTCTTGTTTAAAAAAATTGTTTAAATAATCAAAGTTCTTCTTTAGCTTGACAGCATCAAGTGTTATAAAAGCCATTATTTTGTCTGTTTAAATCTCATTTCGAGATATTTATTAGTAAACCCAAGACTTTCGTATAATTTTTTTGCAGGGTTATTTGGTTCTACGTGTAAGGCAATATCTCCATTAACGCTATCAATAGCCTCACGCATTAGTTTTTTACCTATGCCTTGCCCTCTATGGTTAGCATCTGTAGCAATATACACCAAAATATTGTCGGGTATATATCCTCCCATACCAGTTTCGTTAAGTATAACAGCACCTACTAATTTTTCTTCAATTGTTGCCACTATAACAGCACCTCCTGTTTCTCTATCATCAGAAAGTTTATTCATAGCATAATTAATACATTTATTAATGTCATTTTTAGGGTCTCCATATTCCTCAAGGCTTGTAAATAGAAAATTGACCACATTTTCCTGCTCTTCAATCGACATTGGCTCTTTTACGGAATATTTTTGAATTTTTATCATTTTTAAGATTTAATTTTACAAAAAATGCAAGTTAGCCCTTTCATAACCTAATATAAAAATATAACTGTTAAAATCTCCTTAAATGAGATTATACCTACTAAAATTAGGGGTGGAAAAATATTTTGATTTCGTATTTTTGCGACATGGCAAAACTAATCAATCTCAGAACGTTTAAAGAATTTTTCAGTTCTTCATCAGCAGGGGGTATTATCCTCCTTATTTGTGTAGTAATTTCACTTACTATTGCAAATACTAGCTTAGCAGACAATTTTACTAACTTCCTAAGTTCTAAAATAGGATATAGCAGCGATACTGTACACTTGCGCTACCCTGTTATATTATGGATAAATGATGGGCTTATGGCTATCTTTTTCCTTTTAGTGGGACTCGAAATAAAAAGGGAAATAATAGAAGGTGAGCTTTCTTCTTTAAAACAAGCATCACTACCCGTTTTGGCTGCTATAGGGGGTGTACTAGTACCTGCACTTATATACACATTCTTTAACATCTCCGAACCCGATACTGTACACGGTTGGGGTATCCCTATGGCTACCGATATAGCCTTTGCATTGGGAATCCTTTCGCTGTTAGGTAACAAAGTACCACCAGGTATTAAAGTATTTCTTGCAGCACTTGCTATTGTAGATGACCTTATGGCAATACTGGTTATTGCTATATTCTACTCCAGCCATTTAGACCTTACCTACCTTATGTATGCAGGAGGTGTTTTTGTACTCCTTATTGCATTTAACCGTATGGGACTAAAACATATCGCTTTTTATATTATTCCTGGTATGGTTATGTGGTACTTAATACACCATTCAGGTATACACGCTACAATTGCAGGGGTACTTACTGCACTTACATTACCTACCACACCAGATGATAAGGAATCGCCACTAGAAAAACTAGAACACATGCTTGCTAAACCTGTCAACTTCTTAATAATGCCAATATTTGCAATAGCCAATACTAACATTACTTTTGAAGATGGTATGCTAGAAGGGTTGGGTACCAACCTTGGATTAGGTATTATATTAGGATTATTCTTAGGTAAGCCTGTAGGTATCTTTTTAATGTCATGGCTATCTGTTAAACTAAAAATAGCCCAGTTACCATCTGGTTCAAACTGGACACATGTACTTGGTCTTGGTCTTTTAGGAGGTATTGGTTTTACAATGTCTATATTTATAGCTCTACTATCTTTTAAAAGTGTTGCCTACCAAAACGAAGCTAAATTTGCAATATTAATAGCGTCTGTAATTTCGGGTGTTTGTGGTTACCTACTTTTAAATATGTACAACAAAAAGAAAAAGAAAAAAGACGCAGCTATAGCTTAGTCTTGTGGTACTGTAATTTCGGGCGGGGTAGGTATAATTTCCTCTCGCCTGAAAATTGCTACATTCCTAACAGATAATCGCTCATTAAGCCAATTAGTGAGCTTTTCTTTTTGCTCTATAGGCAAATTCTTATTATTTATACTTTCATAAATAACGGCAGTAACAGCTACAGCACTGTCCTTCTCTGTTACCATAGTATGATTAGATACTGATAACGATGTTATAGCAGGAAATATAGCATGAGCTTCTTTCAGCATCTGTTTATTATCAAAAGTATTCTTAGCTATTTCATTTTCAAGCTGAATTATACGAAGGTCTTTTTGATTTACTTCATTTTTATCACTTTTAATTTCGTTGAGGATATCTCCTTTCAGTACACTTAGCCTATCGGTAGTATCTTGTCTTATTATAAGATCTGCCCCTCTAAGGTATTTATTATCATTCATCTCTTTTTTAAATCCTGCAATTTGATTTTTCTCAAATCGGGTAGAGAGAAAAGCAAGTTCTATAATTTTAGGCTTATAGCTGGTTTTCTTATATACTACAGTACATCCTTTATTTGTAAAATGGTCTTCTATAAATGTGTTGGTATTATTATTAAACTGCTGTTCGCTATATAATGAGTAGGCTAAATAACTACTAGGAACTAGCATAACCACGATAAGTGCACTTATAACAATTCTTACTTGTTTTTGCTGACGCTCATCAACTTGTTTTTGCGGTGCATAATTAAGGTATTTAATAATAAGAAATGTAGATATACCTATAAATACACAGTTGATGCAGTACAAGTAAAAAGCACCAAAAAAGTATGACCATTGTAAGGTTGCCAAACCATAACCCGCCGTACACAACGGAGGCATTAACGCTGTGGCTATTGCTACACCAGGTATAGGATTACCTTTCTCAGTACGGGTAACGGCAATAACCCCAACTATACCTCCAAAAAAAGCTATAAGAATATCATATATATTAGGCGATGTACGAGAAAGCATTTCGGACTGTACATCTTTAAACGGACTCATCACAAAATAAAGTGTAGACACCGTTAAACTAACCGCTGTAGAAGTAAGTAAGTTAATTAATGACTTTCGAAGCAAATGAAAATCATATACCCCTAATGCGAAACCCGCCCCTACAATAGGCCCCATAAGTG
The DNA here is from genome assembly GCF_003344925.1 of Flavobacterium arcticum. Taxonomy (NCBI): domain Bacteria; kingdom Pseudomonadati; phylum Bacteroidota; class Flavobacteriia; order Flavobacteriales; family Flavobacteriaceae; genus Flavobacterium; species Flavobacterium arcticum. Next base: position 10,823 of record NZ_CP031188.1, read on the forward strand.
GCGATATTAACATCGCTCCTATAATCACTGCTGTAGAGTTTACATTAAGCCCTACCGACGCTATAATAATAGCACAAGCAAGTATCCAAAGGTTAGCACCTCTATAACTAATGTTCTTTTTTACGCTTTCAAAAACCTTTTCTCTGTCGTCTTCACCATCATGAAGATTAAATAATGATGTCAGTCTGTTCATATATAATTAAGCTAGTCTAGTCGTTATAAAAATAGAAAATTATACCATAGCTACAACCATATAACACTACATCAGCAAAATATTTATCAGTTTTTGCTATAAACACAAACCCCTCTCCTTAATCTGGAGAGGGGTTTATAGTATATGTATCTATTATTATGCTGTTTGCTGTCTCAGGTAAGCCATTTTTATCGCAGCTATAGCAGCCTCTGTACCTTTATTACCGTGTACTCCTCCGCTCCTATCTATAGCTTGTTGTAAGTTATTATCTGTCAGTACACAAAAAATAACAGGAACATCTGTTTGTACATTAAGGTCTTTAATACCTTGTGCTACACCTTCGCATACAAAATCAAAATGCTTGGTTTCGCCCTGTATAACACTACCTATAACTATAACCGCATCTACATTTTGAGTCTCTATCATGCGTTTACTACCATAAATAAGTTCAAAGCTACCTGGTACATCCCATCGAATCACATCAGCTTCATTAACATCATTTTCTAACAATGCCTCAATAGCACCGTTACAGAGTGCATAAGTAATGTTACTGTTCCACTCAGAAACAACAATCCCAAACCGAAAATTTTTCGCGCTTGGGATTGTGTTTTTATCGTAGTATGATAAATTTTTATTTGCTGTTGCCATACTAATCTTCTGTCATTGCAATATAAGCATCTATACTAACACCTTCTTGAGATGTACTATAGTTATCTTTAATTTCTTTAAAGTGTTTTGAAGCTTCAGCTTTTTTATCTAACGCTAATGCTGCTTCGCCTGCTTTAAATAGAAAACGTGGCGTAGTAAGTTCATTTTTACTTTCATTTGCAGCCTTCACGTAATACTCTAGCGCATCTTCATTTTGCCCTAGTTGTGCAAAAGCATCTCCTGTAGCACCTGTAGCCATTGCTTTCAAGATATCATCATCTGTACTAAAAGCATCAAACTGAGCTACAGCATCTTTATATTTACCTGTATTAAGGTAAGCCATACCAGAGAAATAATGTGCAAGGTTAGCCGCATCAGTCCCTGAATAGTTCTCTATAATTCCTAAAAAGCCTAATTTACCTTCGCCACCATTAAGAGAAAGGTTAAATAGTGAATCTTTTGCAGTTTGAGAATTAACTGCTTGATCAAAGTATTGTTCTGCCTGAAACATTTCATTAGCAGCTTCATCTTCTTTAGGTTCTACCAACATTTTGCTATATAACATATAACCAATTGTTACAACTGCTATGGCAATTACTACAATGAAGATTGGTTTTTGGTTCTTTTCAACCCATTCTTCAGTTTTTGACGCACCTTGGTCTAACGAATCAAAAACTTCTTCCGTTGTGCTGTGACCATCAAAACCTTCTTCTGTAGGTTCTACATCATTTACCTCTTTCGGTTTCGGAGCTTTATATCCTCTTTTGTTGTAAGTTGCCATTTATATTATTTTAGTGAGTCGCAAAAATAAAATTTTTATTGAAAATTAAAATATCTTTTTGTCGTTATTTTTCGATAATTTGCACGTTCTTTAAAAAACACCTCCTTTTTATACAAGGTTCTCACAATCAGAAGCCATTTTTCAAATGTACTTAAAGAAATTATCCCTCCTTAATTATAAGAATATTGTAGAGTCAGATTATGAATTTGACGCTAAGATAAACTGTTTTGTCGGAAAAAACGGCGTAGGCAAGACTAATGTGCTCGATGCTATTTATCATCTTGCTTATGGTAAGAGCTATTTTAATCCGTTAGCAGTACAAAACATTAGGCATGGCGAAGATTTCTTCGTGATAGATAGTACCTTCGAAAAAAACGACAGAACAGAAAATATTGTATGTAGTTTAAAAAAAGGGCAGAAAAAGGTATTGAAGCGAAACGGGAAACCTTATGACAAACTTTCTGAGCATATTGGTTTTATACCACTCGTAATAATATCGCCATCTGACAACGACCTTATTTTAGAGGGCAGCGAAACACGCCGTAAGTTTATAGATAGTGTTATATCGCAACTCGATGCACCCTACTTGCAACAACTCATTAATTATCAAAAAGTACTCTCGCAGCGTAATGCTTTACTAAAATATTTTGCGCTAAACCATACTTTTGATAAAGATACGCTCTCAATATACAATGAGCAGTTAAACGGACTAGGACATAGTATTTTTGAAAAACGGAAACGGTTTTTAGAAGATTTTATACCCATTTTTAACCATCATCATGAAACCATTACAGGACAAGCAGAAAATGTAAACCTAGGCTATCAAAGTCAATTACACGATAAAAGTCTTAGTACATTGCTTGATGAGAACCTGCAACGCGACCGTGTTTTACAATATACAAGTGTAGGTATTCATAAAGATGACCTCTCGTTCGAAATAGATGAGCACCCTATAAAAAAGTTTGGTTCGCAGGGACAACAAAAATCATTTCTTATTGCACTAAAATTAGCGCAATTTGAATTTATAAAAAAACAAAGCGGAGTGTCGCCCATACTACTATTTGATGATATTTTTGACAAACTCGACGAAACCCGTGTTGCCAAGATAGTACAGATGATAAATAATAAAACCTTTGGGCAAATATTTATTACTGATACACACCCAGAGCGAACTGAAGAAATTGTAAAAGCCACACACCAGAGTTATACACTTTTTAATTTTTAACAAGTATCTAAGATTAAATATTTATTTTTAAATAAAATTTAAAACTATGCTACCACAACACGTATTTGAGTTTCTCGAAGACCTGAAAAAAAATAACAATCGCGATTGGTTTCAATCACATCAAGATCGTTATGCCGAATATAAAAAAGCTTATAAAAATACTGTTGAGGCTTTTATATCCGAGATGAGTAAAGGCGATGAATCGTTACAACATCTTGAATTTAAGAACTGTTCATTTCGAATTAATAGAGATATCCGTTTTGCCAAAGACAAATCACCTTACAAAACCAATATGGGTATTTGGCTTTCGGCAGGTAGTAAAAACACCAATTTAGGCGGATATTATATACACATCGAAAAAGGAGCAAGTTTTATAGCTGGAGGCATACACTCTCCTGACAGTGCTGATTTAAAAAAAGTACGTAGGGAAATAGACGGGTTTCATGAAGACCTTGAAGCAATAATCAGTAATAAAGAATTTAAAAAATTATATAACGAACTAGAACGCACTGAGAATAACAGCTTGAAAACATCGCCCAAAGATTATGATAAAAATCACCCTGCTATAGAATTTCTAAAACTAAAAAGTTTTGTTGCCGTTTCTAAGCTAGACGACAAAGAGCTTATGAGTAATAATTTTATAGAAAATACATCAAAAAAACTACTGGTATTAAAACCATTAGTCGAATTTATAAACCGTGCACTAACTACCGAATAAAACTTTACTTTTGCGCCATTGCAAAAATCATCTAATGGAGATACTTACACACCACCCACTTAAATCATACAATACATTTGGCATTAGTGCTTTTGCTAAAGAATTTGTAGCAACACATACCATAGCAGCACTTAGCCAAGTACTAAAAGAAAGTAGCAATAAAAAACTATTTATACTAGGCGGTGGTAGCAATATGCTACTAACTCAAGATATTGATGCGCTTGTTATTCACGTAAATTTAAAAGGTAAACGAATTGTAAAAGAAGATGACAACCATGTATATGTCGAAGCTATGGCTGGCGAAAACTGGCATGAGTTTGTATTGTACTGTATAGACAATAATTATGGTGGGCTAGAAAACTTATCGTTAATACCTGGTAATGTAGGTACTACCCCTATCCAGAATATTGGGGCTTATGGCACAGAGATAAAAGATACTTTTGTTTCGTGTCAAGCTATGAATATTACAACCCAAGAACTTGTTACTTTCACTAAAGAAGAATGTGAATTTGGCTATCGTGAAAGTATTTTTAAAAACAAGCTAAAAGGTAAATATATCATCACTTCGGTTACGTTTAAACTTACCAAAACCAATCATAAGATAAATACATCATACGGCGATATTACCGATAAATTAATTGATAAAGGTATAATAGTACCTACCATTAAAGATGTAAGTAATGCCGTTATAGCCATAAGGCAAAATAAACTACCCGACCCAAAAGAACTAGGTAATAGTGGTAGTTTCTTTAAAAACCCTATAGTAGCTAAAGAAGAATTTGAAAAAGTATATATAAACCACCCGTTAATGCCACATTATATACTATCGGATACCGAGGTAAAAGTACCTGCGGGCTGGCTTATAGAGCAAAGCGGCTTTAAAGGAAAACGCTTTGGCGATGCAGGTATACACGCCAAGCAAGCATTAGTATTAGTAAACTATGGTGGGGCTACAGGACAGGAGCTTTTAGCATTATCCAAAAAAATACAGCATACTGTATATAAAAACTTTGGCATCAATATAGAAGCAGAAGTTAATATTATTTAAAAGTTTTTATAGCACAAATTAATAATTGGATGTAAATTTGCCGATACAATTCAAACAGGAAAAGCCTATATGCTAACCATTATTTTTTATGTGTTTGTTGGTGTTACTGCACTACAACTGATGTATTACTTAGGTATATTCGGAAAATTTGCTTTTGCTAAATCTAAACCTGTAACCCCAAAGAAAATACCCGTTTCGGTAATAGTATGTGCTAAAAATGAAGCCGAAAAGGTAAAACAGTTTGTACCACTACTAGCTGCGCAAAACTATCCTGATTTTGAAATTGTATTAATAGACGATGCCTCTGCCGATGAAACACTCGATATATTTGAGGAATTTGAAAAACAATACAGTAATATAAAGCTCGTAAAAGTAGAAAACAACGAAGCCTTTTGGGGCAATAAAAAATATGCCCTTACGCTAGGCATAAAAGCAGCAAGTAAAGAATACCTACTTTTTACCGATGCTGACAGCTACCCTGCCACTACTGACTGGATTACACAAATGAGTTCGCAGTTTACCCTAAATAAAACTATAGTGCTAGGTTATGGAGGATATGAAAAAGTAAAAAACTCTTTCCTTAATAAAATTATCCGATTTGACTCTGTGCTTATGGCAACGCAATATTTTGCTTGGGCAAAACTAGGCAAACCTTATACAGGCGAAGGCAGAAACCTTGCTTACAAGCGTGAAGATTTTTTTAAAGTAAACGGATTTATAGAACATATGAATGTTCGTACAGGAGAAGATGCCTTATTTATTAACCAAGCAGCAATTAAAAAAAATACTACCGTTTGTTTTTCTCCCGAGAGTTTTACGTATTGTGAAGCTAAAAAAACATTTAAAGAGTGGTTTGCACAAAAGCGCAGGCATAACTATACCACTACATTCTTTAAGACATTCGATAAATTACAACTAAGACTTTATACTATAAGTCAGGTACTGTTTTTTACATTACTAGTTGTGTTACTCTCTTTTCAATTCGACTGGGAATTTTTAGTCCCTGTAATTGCCCTTCGCTACTTAGTTGCTTGGTTAACTATAGGCTATAGTGCCTCTAAACTAAAAGAAAAAGATGTAATATACTGGTTTCCTATTATAGAAATAATCCTTATCTTGACAAAGATTAATGTTTTCTTTACCAATCTGTTTTCAAAACCAGTACATTGGAAATAAATTCACAACTTATACAAAGCAACATAGAAAAAGCCCAAAAAGGCGATCAAGTTGCCTTTACCTATCTGCTTGATTTTTTTTGGAATGAAGTATATGGTTTTATGCTAAAACGCACTCATAATGAAACCGATACAGAAGACATTGTTATAGAAACTTTTGCTAAAGCTTTTGATAAGATTGCAACTTACAATCCTGATTATGCTTTTAATACATGGTTAATATCTATTGCGAAAAACGCACATATAGATATGCTTCGCAAAAAGAAATCCTCTTTATTTATAGACATTAGCGAAGATGACGACAGGCGAGCCTATAATATTGCTGACGATTCACTTTCGGCAGAAGATGAACTAATACAAGAACAAAACCTTTCTAGTTTATTAGAGTGTATTAAAAAACTAAAACCACAATATCAAGAAGTAATACAGCTTCGTTATTTTCAAGAACTGAGCTATCAGGAAATTGCAGAACAGGTGGGCGAACCACTTAATAACATAAAAGTAAAGCTGCTAAGAGCCAAAAAATTACTTGCCGAGATTATCAAAAATAAAAAAGAAGATTGTTAAACACTCCTTTTATATAGTGTAACTAAAACACACTATACATAATTATCTAATAAAAATACAGCATCCTTACTTTTCAGTATTTTATGATTTTACTTACAATAAATTAAACCACTACAACGTTTTAGTAATATATCTTTTATTAATCAACCTAAATCATATTATTATGTCAAAAGTAAACGTTTTCAATCAAGGATGGATTGACCTTGTATTTGAAGGTCGAAATAAACAATATGGTGCCTATCAGCTACGCCAACAAGAATCAAGAACTACCATTATTGCACTAATTACAGGTATTGCGTTAATTTTAGCATTAGTAAGCATACCTGCTGCTATAAATTATTTTAACCCTCAAGAACCTATTGTTAGCGATAATTCAGGACCAACGCTGATAGAGCCTAAAATCATAGATGAAAGCATATATAAAATACCTGAAGAGCCTAAACCCGAACCGGCTAAACCTGAGCCAATAATCGAGGAGCCCGCAGCAGCTGCACCCGTAACACCTGAGCCAACAATAAGGTTTCGACCTGTTGAAGCGGTTTCTACACCTGTTGTAATTCAAACACCTACTACTGAGCAAGTAAATACAACACAAACTTCATCCGTTACAAGTGAGGGCGATGGTAGTGGTAACTTTTCTACAGGAGTAACAAGCCATAATGGTATAGAAGGCGGTACTGGAACAGGAACAGACCCTAACGGAACAGGCGAAGCAGTTAATCTGGCAATTCTTGATGAAGCACCTTCGTTCCCTGGAGGTATCGAAAAGTTTTATAGAAAAGTGGGTAGAGAATTTAATATACCTGAAACAGGAAATGCGACTACACTAAAAGTATATATATCTTTTGTAGTAGAAAAAGACGGAACTATGTCTAATATAAAAGTATTGCGCGACCCTGGTTATGGAGCTGGTAAAGAAGCTATACGCGTTTTAAAATCAATTAGAACAAAATGGAAACCGGGTAAAATGAAAGGTCAAGCAGTAAGAACTGCCTATAACCTCCCGATAACTCTTAATATAAAATAACAAAAAGCTCCCAAAAGGGAGCTTTTTTTAAGCCTTACATAAAAAGCAAGTTTTCGGCAAATCCATAAATAAACGTTATCTTTGCCTTCTAAAGTTTTGAGCATGGAAAGCATTTTAGATACCGTAAAACCAACTGCCGTAAAAGGACAATATACTCAAAAACCAAAATGGTTAAGAGTAAAACTCCCTACAGGTAAAAAATATACTGAACTTCGCGGGCTTGTAGATAAATACAACCTACACACTATATGTACCTCGGGTAGTTGTCCTAATATGGGCGAATGCTGGGGCGAGGGTACTGCAACCTTTATGATACTGGGTAACGTTTGTACACGTTCGTGTGGTTTTTGTGGTGTTAAAACCGGAAGACCTGAAACAGTAGATTGGGATGAGCCTGAAAAAGTGGCGCGTTCTATAAAGATTATGAACATAAAACACGCAGTAGTTACCAGTGTAGATCGTGATGACCTTAAAGATGGTGGCTCTATTATTTGGGCAGAAACCGTTAAAGCTATCCGAAGAATGAACCCAAACACTACACTTGAAACACTTATACCTGATTTTCAAGGTATAGAAAGAAACATAGACCGTGTTATTGAGGTAGCACCCGAAGTAGTTTCGCATAACATGGAAACTGTAAAAAGACTTACTCGAGAGGTGCGCATACAAGCAAAATACGAGCGTAGTCTTGAGGTATTACGCTACCTGAAAGACAATGGCATTAACCGTACAAAATCGGGTATTATGCTTGGGCTTGGCGAAACAGAAGAAGAAGTAATACAAACCATGCATGACCTGCGCGATGTAAAACTAGATGTACTTACCATAGGGCAATACCTGCAACCAAGTAAAAAACACCTTCCTGTAAAAGAGTTTATTACCCCAGATCAGTTTAAAAAATATGAGGAAATAGGTCTCGATCTTGGTTTCCGCCATGTAGAAAGTGGCGCTTTAGTACGTTCGTCATACAAAGCACAAAAGCACTTATTATAATAACATTTTTAATGTTACCTTTTTTCATTCTGAGTGTAGCATCGCGAGATGAAGAATATTTTTTATGATTTTATCATATTAGATTCTTCATTTCGTTAAAGTTACATAGTACTCAGAATAAAAAACAGCTTTATTACTGATATGAAAAAGACAAGAATTGCTATTAACGGTTTCGGTCGTATAGGTCGTAACCTTTTTAGACTTTTAATAAATCACCCTGCAATAGAGGTTGCCGTTATTAACGATATTGCTGATGCTCCCACTATGGCGCATCTGATAAAATATGACAGCATACACGGCGTACTTCCATTTGAGGTTTCGCATACCGAGAACAGTATTATAATAGATGGTAAAAGCTATTCTTACATAAGGCATAGAAATATAGCGGATATCAATTGGAATGAATTCAATGTTGATATTGTAATAGAGTCGACAGGAAAATTTAAAACTCTTGAAGAAGCAGAGCAACATATTACATCGGGAGCTAAAAAAGTTATTCTTTCTGCACCACCTGAAGACGACCGTATAAAAACAGTTGTACTAGGTGTAAATGAACATATACTAGATGGGAATGAAACGATAATATCTAACGCGAGTTGTACCACTAATAATGCTGCCCCAATGATGAAAATCATTAATGAGTTATGTGGTATTGAGCAAGCCTATATCACTACGGTACACTCCTACACTACTGACCAAAGTTTGCATGACCAGCCGCATAAAGATTTACGCAGGGCGCGTGGTGCATCGCAATCTATAGTACCAACAACTACAGGAGCTGCTAAAGCATTAACCAAAATATTTCCTGAATTTGACGGAAAAATAGGTGGTGGTGGTATTCGTGTTCCAGTACCAGATGGTTCGCTTACCGATATTACCTGCTATGTAAAACGCGAAGTGAGTATTGAAGAAATAAATGCTGCTTTTAAAGCTGCTGCCAATAATGAAATGAAAGGCATACTTGCCTATACCGAAGACCCAATAGTATCGGTAGATATAATAGGTAATACTAATTCTTGCCTGTTTGATGCTTTATTAACTTCGGTTATCGATAAAATGGTAAAAGTAGTAGGCTGGTATGATAACGAAATTGGTTATTCATCTCGAATAATAGACTTAATAACCTATATAGAAAAAGATATCAATACTATAAAAAAACAAGAAGCAACTGCAAGTATTGATTAAGCGGTTGCTATAAATTCTTTTATTAGTTTACGCACTTTCGGTTCTGCTTTTTGAGCAGCCTGTAAAACTTCTTGATGATTCACCGCTTCAATAGCCTCTTCATTGCCCATATCGGTAATTACAGAAACTCCAAAACATTTCATATCCATGTGTCGTGCCACAATAACTTCGGGTACGGTAGACATCCCCACACAATCGCCACCCAAAGCTTTTACCATACGGTACTCAGATAATGTTTCGAATGTAGGGCCTTGTAAACTTAGGTATACGCCATCTTTCACCTCTATCTCAAAATTACGTGCTATTTCTTTGGCTTTAGCTATCATATCTCGGTTGTAAGGCTCACTCATATTAAGAAACCGAGGACCAAACCGCTCATCGTTTTTACCACGTAATGGGTGTTCTGGCATCATATTAATGTGGTCGTATATCAGTACAATATCACCCACTTTATAAGATGGATTTACACCTCCCGAAGCATTAGAAACTATTAATTTTTCAACCCCTAAATGTTTCATTACTCTTACAGGAAACGTAACCTCTTGCATATTGTATCCTTCATAATAATGAAAACGCCCCTGCATAGCTACTACCTTTTTAGTACCGATAGTACCAAACAGTAATACTCCTTTATGCCCTTCTACAGTAGAAACAGGAAAATTAGGTATATCGCTATAGGATAATGAAAATTGCACCTCTATATCATTAGCAAAACCTCCAAGTCCTGAACCAAGTATTACACCATATTCAGGTTTAAAACCTATTATATTATTTATATAATCAACGGTTTGTTGTACTTTTTCCCACATAATCTAAAATAGTTTTATCAAAATTATCGCCTTCATTTATAAAGGTAGTCATTATAGGCAGGTAAAACAACCTGTCTTCAGGCAGTTTTCCTGCAAGGCGCATATAATCTTTTTCGGTAGTTATTATAATTTTATTTCTTGAAATTGTTTCTAACTCCTTTAGTTCTGTTTCTGTAAAATAATGATGATCTGGGTACGTAAGGCAAACATCATCATCTTGCTTTACATGCTCGAAAAATGGTTGGGGTTTGGCTATACCTGCTACAATAATTTTATTAGTGTTTCTAAGCGTTTCTAAAGCAACAGCAGTAGTAGTATTATACACTTTATCATCATAAGCGATATAGGAAAAATAGACTTTTTGTCCTGATTGTAGTCGTAACTTCTTTCTAATACGCTCCTGCTCCTGTAGCGATAAGTTAGACGGACATTTGGTAACTATAATAATGTTAGCTCGCTTAGCACCACTCCTACTTTCGCGCAAGTTACCAGCAGGTAGTACAAAATCATCTGCGTAGAGATCGCCATAGGCAGTAAGTAATATATAAAATCCTGCTTTTACACGGCGGTGTTGGTAAGCATCATCAAGTAATATTATTTGTGGCTTTGATGATAATGCTAATAAATTTTCGATACCATTTTTTCTGTCAGCATCTACAGCAATAGTAGCTTGCTGTAATTTTTTGTAAAACTGGTACGGCTCATCACCTAATATATCTGCATTAGCTTTTTCATCTGCCAATACAAATCCTTTAGATTTTCTTTTATAGCCACGACTCAGTGTAGCTACTCTATATACATTATTCAACAGGCGGATAAGATACTCTGTTTGGGGCGATTTACCCGTACCACCCGTACTAAGATTACCAATAACTATTATAGGTTTATTAAATGTATAGGATTTAAAAATCGCTATATCATAAAATAAATTCCTAATACTCACTATAAACCAATATAGTAAGCTAAAAGGCAATAGTAATAGTCGTAGGTTTTTCATAAACACAAATGTACTGCTTAGTTATATATCATAGATAATAGAATAAAAAAAAGTGCCCCAATAGGGCACTTTTAGATTTAAAAAGCAAAAATTGCTTATTCTCTTGTAAACACATCTACATAATTAACAGTCTGTCCCTCAAATGTTTCAGCGTAAGTTATTTTTAGAGTAGAAGCTGTAAGTATAACAATAGTTCCATCTTCTCCATCACCTGTGTTGATTGAATTTCCGCTTTTAGTCCAAGTAGTTTCCTCTACATAAGAATCACAGTCAGAATTATAGAAATCAACATATTTGTAATCCCCGTTTGCTAAAAACTCTACGTAATCTTTCTCACATCCAGGCTCATGATCATCATAATCTTGAAGAACTTCCTGTCCGTTAACTGAAACTCCCTCTTTAGAAATATACCATTTTCCTTCAATAGATGCTGATGTTGATGAGCTATCTCCATCATCATCACTACATGATACAAATGTTAATGCTGCGATGGATAAACCAAATAATAATACTTTTTTCATAAAATGACTATGTTAATGTTAAGTTTGTAGCAAACATAAGTGTTTTTTTTTAAAAATCTAAATAAAAATCACAAACAACGTTGCTTTTGTATACTTGTTTTATTTTGGGCTATAACGAGTTATAACTATATTTGATTTAAAATAAAAAGTTCATGAAAATTAAAGCAATACTCGATATACTAGAAGAAATGGCTCCACTAGCCTATGCCGAAGATTTTGACAATGTAGGTTTGCTTACTGGGAATCCTGATGATGAAACCACAGGAGTATTAGTATGTCACGATGCTTTAGAGCGTGTAATTGACGAAGCTATTGCCAAAAACTGCAACATAGTAGTTTGCTTTCACCCGATACTGTTTTCGGGGTTAAAAAAAATTACAGGCAAAAACTATGTAGAACGCGCTGTAATAAAAGCTATTAAAAATGACATTGCTATATATGCAGTACACACAGCATTAGACAACCACAAACAAGGTGTAAACAAAATATTTTGTAACGCTTTAGGCTTGACTAATACAAAAACACTAATACCTAAAGAAAACTTTATTCGTAAACTAGTAACATTTACCACACCAGAGAATGCTGTAAAACTTCGCAATGCATTATTTAATGCAGGAGCAGGAAACATAGGTAATTATGAAAATTGCAGTTATAGTTCGCAAGGGTTAGGTACTTATCAAGGTACTAACGATAGTAACCCAACTATAGGTATAGCAGGCGATTTTATGGAAGAAAGCGAAATAAAACTTGAGGTAACTTTCGAAAAACATCTTGAAAGTAAAATCCTGAAAGCATTATTTAACAATCATGTTTATGAAGAAGTAGCCTATGAGGTATACAGTTTAGAAAATAGTCATCAAAATATAGGTTTAGGCATGATAGGAGAACTGGAAACTGAAATAAACGAAGAAGAGTTCTTACTATTTGTAAAAGATAAAATGCAAACAGGCGGCATCCGGCATAGTGCATATACAGGTAAACCAATAAAAAAAGTTGCTGTACTAGGCGGCTCAGGAAGTTTTGCTATAAAAAATGCCATAGTAGCAGGAGCCGATGCCTATCTTACTGCCGATTTAAAGTATCATAATTTTTATGAAGCAGAAAATAAATTATTATTAGCTGATATTGGGCATTTTGAAAGCGAACGTTACACAAAAGATTATATAGTTGATTATCTTAAAACTCGAATTAAAAACATTAATGTTATATCAACTGAAAAAAACACTAATCCTGTAAAGTATTTCTAATTTAAAAAAGGCTTATAATCCATGATATAGCTGTGACTATACCTGTAATAAAAAATAATATACATAAAAAGAATATCCCAATAAGTAGTTTAGTTATCAATTTTTCCTTGAAAGTTTCTTTGTAATTAATATTATCAAGTTCTTTATATTTTTTAGGTTTATACCGAACAGAGTGCCCCATACTTTTAACCTCATTCTCTATACTCAAAAGTCGTTTACGAGCATATTCTGGAAGTCCTGATTTATCTCCTCGATATTTTAAATCGTTTAATATTTGAATAGGAGAATTATTTACTGATTCTTGATACACTTTAACACTTTTCCTTATATAGTCATGAGTAGGTTCTGTTAATACCCAATACAGTCCTGCCATATCTAAAAATCCACTTTCATAATATAGTAATGCTAGCACCTCTCTTGCTTCGGTAGCATCTGGGTAGGTATTAAGAACATTTTTGAGCCTGTTGATAGCCCTTTGCTTTAAACCTTTGTTTATTTCAGTTTGAGCTTTTTCAAGCTGTACATTAAGATACATTATATAGTATTTTAATTATTATCTAGTGTAAATATATAAAAAGCAACTATAAACATTTCACTTAAATACCTCACAAAACATTACATACTTGATTATCTTACGAAAAAAATCATTAATTTTGCAATTATTTTATCGCAAGAAAATACAAATCCAGTTAAGTACTTATAAATATGGCGAATACCAAGGAGTTAAGTGTTGAAGAGAAGCTAAGAGCACTTTATGATTTACAGTTAATTGATTCAAGAATAGACGAGATAAGAAATGTGAGAGGCGAACTTCCGCTTGAAGTGGAAGATTTAGAAGATGAAGTAGCAGGACTTACTACAAGGCTTGATAAACTGAAAACCGACCTTGAATCTATCGAAGATCAGATTAAAGAAAAGAAGAACGGTATTGATGACCACAAAGCTGCTATAAAGAAATATACAGAGCAGCAAAAAAATGTGCGTAACAACCGTGAGTTCAACTCGCTTACAAAAGAAGTTGAATTTCAAGAGCTTGAAATAGAGCTTGCTGAAAAGCACATTAAAGAAATGAAAGCTACTATAGAGCACAAGAAAGAAGTTATAGGGCAATCTAGCGAAAGACTTGAAGCTAAGAAAAATCACTTACAGCATAAAAAATCAGAATTAGACGCTATTATGTCTGAAACTGAAAAAGAAGAAACTTTCTTAACACAAAAATCTGCTGAATATGAAGCAGGTATCGAGCCAAGACTTATGGCAGCTTATAAAAGAATAAGAGGTAGTGTGAGAAACGGTCTTGCGGTAGTATCTATAGAAAGAGGAGCTTCGGCAGGTTCTTTCTTTACTATACCGCCACAAACGCAAATGGAAATAGCTTCTCGCAAAAAGATCATTACTGATGAGCATAGCGGAAGAATATTAGTCGATAGCGCACTAGCTGACGAAGAAAAAGAAAAAATGGAGCAATTATTTGCTAAAATATAATACGTGAAGCCCCCGCCAAAACGGGGGCTTTTTTTTGCTATTATGTCAAAAATTTTCACCTACATACTTACAAAAACAATAGGGCTATATATTAATATAGTAAGCTACATTTCGCCTAACAAGGCAAAAAAGCTTGCCTATAAATTTTTTAGTGAGCCACGCGAAGGAAGGCTTACACAAGCACAATTACCAAAAATTTTACAGGAAGCCGAAGCCGAAATGGTTACGCACAACGAATTTATTTTCCAAACATACACATGGCTGGGAGGTAGTAAAAAAATACTACTAGTACATGGCTGGGAAAGCAATGCCTCACGATGGGAACTGTTTATCCCTTATCTCAAAAAAGAAAATTATACTATTATTGCCCTCGATGCACCTGCACATGGGCTTTCATCTGGACAAGAATTTAATATTCCGCAATATGCCGAGTTTATAGATATAATAGTTAATAGAGTACAACCAGACTATATGGTAGGGCACTCTATAGGTGGTGCAACATCATTATACTACCAGTCGCATTACCAAAGTAATTTTATCAAAAAAATGGTAGTACTAGGTGCGCCAAGTGACCTTAACACATTACTTACAAATTATAGAGGTTTACTAAGCCTTAATAATAATGTTTCGATGTTACTTAAAAATCACTTTACAGAACACTTTAAAATAAACCCCGAAGATTTTTCTGGAAGTAAGTTTGCTGCGAGTATAAAAATACAGGGACTACTTGTTCATGATACAGAAGATGAAGTAGTTGATTTTACTGAGGGCGAAAAAATTGCAAAAGCATGGGAGAGCGCAGAATTTTTAGTAACAAACGGACTTAAGCACAGTATGCATGATGATAGTTTGTACAATAAAATTTGTACGTTTCTAAAAACAGAATAGTTTTACATCATAACAAAGCATTAAGAATTCTACTTAAAATTTTTCCGTAATTTTACAGGAAAATAACCATTCAATGCCATCAGACTGTATAAGCTATCAAAATTCAGGATATTTCACACCACTAATTGTAGATTATCTTAATCAAAAGAAAAACCTGAAATCGCTATACCATCGTTTCCCTACGCTCCAAAACTTTAAAGCGCAGCTTGAAGAAAAACAACAAAGTTACTCTTCTGAATTTCGTGATGTATTAGTAAATACTTTATCAGAGCAATATCAAAATATTGAGACCTCTGCTTCTACACTGCATAACATACAGTTACTAAAAGAAAACACTACATTTACCATTACTACAGGACATCAGCTAAACCTTTTTACAGGTCCTCTTTATTTTCTTTATAAAATAGTATCAACAATCAATCTTTGTAAAGAATTAAAAGTTGCTTACCCTAACCATAACTTTGTACCCATCTACTGGATGGCTACAGAAGATCATGATTTTGAAGAAATAAACTACTTTAATTTTAAGGATAAAAAAATAAAATGGTGTCGTGAAAGTACTGGTCCTGTAGGTAGGCTTTCTACCGAAGGTCTTGATGCGGTATTAAATTTTTTTAGTAAAGAGCTTGGTGCAGGTAATAATGCCGAAACATTAAAATCACTTTTTGAGGCTGCCTATATTAATCACGATAATCTTGCCCATGCTACGCGATACTTAGCAAATGAATTATTTGGCAATGAAGGTATGGTAATTATGGACGCTGATAATGCCAATTTAAAACAACTTTTTACACCTCACATAAAAGAAGAGTTACTCCACCAAACGTCGCACGCTAAAGTAGCCGAAACGACTGAAAGTCTTAGCAAATATAATATACAGGTAAACCCAAGAGAAATAAACTTATTTTATATAGAAGATAACCTTCGGGAGCGCATTATTTTGCAAGATGGTATATACCACATTAACAATACTGAACTACAGTTTACCGAAAATGAATTACTCGCAACACTAGACAAGCATCCCGAAAAATTTAGCCCTAACGTTATTATGCGCCCACTATATCAAGAGGTTATATTGCCTAATCTTTGCTACATAGGTGGTGGTGGCGAAATTGCCTATTGGTTAGAACTCAAAACTTTTTTTGAAGCTTCAAATGTAACGTTCCCTATATTATTATTGCGTAACTCTGTATTGCTAGCCACGCAAAAACAAGCTAAAAAGCTAGACAAGCTCAACCTTAGCTGGGCTGATATTTTCTTGAAACAGCAAGAACTCATGAATAATAAAATTCATGTTTTCTCAGAATTTCAATTAGACTTTACAGAGCAAAAAATGTTTTTGAATGAGCAGTTTAAAAAGCTGAGAGCTATAGCTGTAAAAACAGATGCTTCTTTTATAGGGGCAGTAAAAGCTCAGGAAACTAAGCAACTAAAAGGTCTTGAAAATCTTGAAAAACGATTATTAAAAGCAGAGAAACACAATCATGCAGATGAGTTAGAGCGTATTGCTATTTTGCAAAATGAGCTTTTCCCGTCGCAAAGCCTTCAGGAACGGAAAACAAATTTTTCTGAATTTTATCTTGACCATAAAGAACAGTTATTTGAAAAGTTATTAAAAGACTTAAAACCACTTGAACAAGAATTCTCGATAATTGTACTTTAGTTATAGAAGCAATAAAAAAATAGAAACATTAATAATTAATTAAAGTTATTAATTTAAAAACTACTATTTTTGCAGCAAATTAAAAAAAATCATGGCAACAAACAGAACATTTACAATGATTAAGCCAGATGCTGTTGCAAACGGACACATCGGTGGTATTTTATCAATGATAACTGAAGCAGGTTTCAGAATCGTTTCTCTTAAATTAACACAACTTACAGTAGCTGATGCTAAAGAGTTTTATGCTGTACACAGCGAAAGACCATTTTATGGTGAGCTTGTAGAGTTTATGTCTAGAGGTCCTATCGTAGCTGCTATTCTTGAAAAAGATAACGCTATCGAAGATTTCAGAACTTTAATTGGTGCTACTAACCCAGCAGAAGCTGCAGAAGGTACTATCCGTAAAAAATATGCTACGTCAATAGGTGAAAACGCTGTTCACGGATCTGATAGCGATGAAAATGCAGCTATAGAAGGTGCATTCCATTTTGCAGGTAGAGAGCAATTCTAATAAAAGAAACACTCTTTTTATATAAAAAATGCCGCTATATAGCGGCATTTTTGTTTATCGTAATATTACTTCTTTGACTACTTCGCGACCTAAATCTTCATTAATCATTTTTACAATCTTTTCCTTACCATAACTCAGCTCTTCACGCAACACTGCCGATGTAAGTGCGACATATAGTGTGCCATTTTTTAGCATTATTTCGCTAGTATAATTATTTACACCATTCCCCATAAGGTTTTTCCATGCATCGCGTACCTCTATTTTATCAATACCTGGCTGTAATCTATTAGCTCCTATAAACTCTTTCAGCACATCGCCTATTGAGTTATTGTCATTTAATCGTTTTGCCATTATTTAATACTAAAAGGTTGTGGTTTTTTATAGTGATATTCTATATCCTGTTCATTCTTTAATACAAGATGTTCCTCATCAATTTCAAGTATTTGTTCTTTCCATTTAGAAAAATCAGTAGTATAGCTAATATAAGTTTTATTATCTTCTTTAGTTATCGCCATTTCCTCCGAAGTATCATTTACACGATATGTACCATCAAACTGCGGCATCACTTTTTTACGAATTCCTTTATTATCTTTAAGTTCAAAATAATCAATTATAGGATTTACTTTATATTCTTTCTCAATACCATCGGGCATTATAGCTACTTCTATTTCCCAATATCCGTTTAAATATACTAAGTCTTCATCTGCAATATTATTACCACATGAAATAGTTATTATTGCCAATAAAAGTAATATACACTTCTTCATTCCTCTATTATTTTTTGGTAGCTACAAATTTACTGAAAATAAAATGGCTTAAAATTAAAAATAGAATGAATATCTATTAAACTATTCAATACATTTATAGTCAAACAAATAAAATATAAATGAGAAATATTCTATTAGCATTTAGTACTCTTTTTATAATATCTTGTAATTCTGATAACAATGATACTCCACCTATAGCAGAAGAAACGGAGACTATGTATTTTCCCGATAATAATACTGATATTTGGGAAACAAAATCATCTGCCGAGCTAGGATGGAACGAAAGTGCAAAAAGCGAATTAGTTACTTTTTTAGAAACAAAAAATTCTAAATCGTTTATGATATTAGTAAACGGACGCATAGTAATGGAAGAATATTTTGACGGACATACTGCTACTACTCCTTGGTATTGGGCAAGTGCTGGTAAAACACTTACTACAGCACTAACTGGTATAGCCGAACAAGAAGGTTACCTCGATATAGATAGTAAAGTGAGTGATTATTTAGGCATAGGATGGACGAATGCACCCGTTGAAAAAGAAAATCTTATAACATCTAAACACTTGCTCACTATGACATCGGGGCTTGATGATGCATTAGGAGATAATGTATCACCTGCCAATTTACAATATGTAGCCGATGCAGGAACACGATGGGCATACCATAATGTATATGTAAAGTTGCAAGATATTGTTGCCGAAGCTACAGCGCAAAGCTGGAATGACTACTTTAACAATAAACTAAAAAGCCCAACAGGAATGACGGGGGCATGGATACCAACTGGCGATCTTAATGTTTACTGGAGCACTACACGAAGTATGGCACGTTTTGGGCTACTGGCGCTTAATAATGGTAAATGGAAAGAGCAACAAATAATAAATAGTAACTATTTTAATAATGCTATTACTCCGTCACAAAGTATTAATAAGTCATACGGTTACCTGTGGTGGATAAACGGAGAGCAAAGCTACCACTTGCCACAAACACAGTTTGAATTTCAAGGCAGCATTATACCTTCAGGTTCTGCCGATATGTATATGGCTCTTGGTAAAAATGACCAAAAAATTTATGTTATCCCTTCTAAAAAAATGGTTATAATCCGTATGGGTAATACCGCTGATGATGAAAATTTCGCAGTTTCTGATTTTGATGAAGAACTATGGGTAAAAATAAACTTTGTTATTAATTAATAACAAAGCCCCTTCTTTAAGAAGGGGCTTTGTTTAACCATATATATTATATTTTTATTCTTAATTTAAAGTATACCTTAGATTAAGACCTATTCTACTAATATCAGTAGTTAACATTCCTCCATTAGAAAACAGATTTCTAGCAGTTTCATATCGTATCGCTGCTCCAAATTTATTTTTATACATATAGCCAACGCCTATATTACCACAAAAGCTAGACCCTAATTCACGTTTTCTTAACTGGGTAGTAGAGGCACTTCCATCAGTTGTAGATGAAATAGTTTCTATATTCAAATCTCCAAATGGCTTTGTTACTCCCAAAGCACCATCTATAAAAAACTTATTATAACCTTTAACTATAGCATTATATCTCAGTCCAAACTGTAAATTAATAGCCTGCATATCAATATCATAGTTTTCAACAGTAAAACCACCAAATCCACGATCATAAACAGCTTTTGTTTTAGCAGAAAGGCTCTCAAATTCAACTTTTCCGAAAAATTCCCACTTTTCCGAAGGTAAAACTAGAGCAACTTCAAGACCTAAAGTTGGTGCAATAACGTTTTCAACTTCAGAATCTGAGCCTGAACCTTTAATCCCAAAACTATAATAATTAGCCGCAGCAAATACTGTAAAATTAATTTTAGATCCTTTACTCGTACTGTTGTTATAAACAGTATATAAATTACCGTTACACTCATTATACTTTTTAAAAACTCGTATAAGATCTTTCTTTCCATAACTTATAGTTGCAAAAAAGCTGCGATCTTCGTTTTCACATCTAACATTATTTAAAAGCTGTTGTAAATAAAGGTTATTCTCAGCAACAATAGCTTCCGAAGGGCGATAACGTTTGTATAATAATTGCTGAATATCTTTTGAAGGGGTGCTATAAAAAAACTTTGTTCCTTTACTATTACTATAAGAGTATAACGAAACCTCTCCTTCTAAAATTACATTTAAGAAACCAGTAGTCTCAACCCAATCTGGTTCTGAGATACTACTTAGTCTCTTAAAATTTGTTTCAGAATTGTCTATTTCAAATATTTTCTTTATAAACTTAAACTCTTTACCTATACCATATTCAGAAATGTCATTAACATCAATAGCCGAAAATGACTCTCCTGTACTTTGTTCTTTAAATCCTAAAGATTCGGTATCATAAAAATCTGTTGTTTTAAAATAGCCATCAACACGTTGTCCATCATTAGTAATGTAGTAACCTTGTTGTTGATTTTCATTTTGGGCATACATTGAAAATGCAGTTAATAATACTGCAAGAAAAGTAACAAATTTCATAAATTAATTTATTGATTAGTGATTTATTTAAAGAAAGAATCTACAAATTCATGTTTATTAAACACCTGTAAATCCTCTATACCTTCGCCAATACCAATATACTTTACAGGAATTTGAAACTGATCTGAAATACCTATTACAACACCACCTTTAGCTGTACCATCAAGTTTAGTAACAGCAAGCGAGGTAACCTCTGTTGCAGCAGTAAATTGCTTAGCTTGTTCAAAGGCATTTTGTCCTGTAGAACCATCTAGTACTAATAATACATCGTGCGGAGCATCGCCTATTACTTTTTGCATTACCCTTTTTACTTTGGTAAGCTCATTCATTAAGTTTACCTTATTATGTAGTCGACCTGCTGTATCAATAATAACAACATCTGCATTTTGTGTAACAGCAGACTCTAATGTATCAAATGCCACAGATGCAGGGTCACTACCCATTTGTTGTTTTACAATAGGTACTCCTACTCTATCTGCCCATACTTGCAGTTGATCTATAGCAGCAGCCCTAAAAGTATCGGCTGCACCTAATACTACATTGTGTCCTGCTTTTTTAAACTGATAGGCAAGTTTACCAATAGTAGTTGTTTTACCAACACCATTTACACCAACCACCATAAGTACATATGGTTTTTTATCTTTCGGGATTTCAAAATCGGTTGCATTACCCGAATTAGTTTCAGATAGCAATGCAGCAATTTCTTCTCTTAATATTTGATTCAGTTCATCTGTACCCAAATATTTATCACGAGATACGCGCTCTTCAATGCGTCCTATAACTTTAAGTGTAGTATTTACACCTACGTCAGATGATACTAAAACCTCTTCAAGGTTATCTAATACCTCATCATCTACTTTAGATTTCCCTGCTACAGCCTTAGAAAGTTTAGAAAAGAAAGAAGTTTTTGTTTTTTCAAGCCCCTTATCAAGGGTTTCTTTTTTTTCTGAAGAAAATATTTTTTTAAAGAAACTCATAATATAAATAGTCTATTTATTCCGACCGTAAAGATAGAAAATAAAAAAGCTACTTTCCTTAACGGAAAGTAGCTTTTCTATATATGATAAGGATTATTATTTCTTCTTAAGAAAAGTATCCACTTCTTCAGGAGCCATAACGCTTTCAACGAAAGTATAAGCACCAGATTTAGGTGATTTTACCATTTTGATAGCTTTGGTAAGTCTTTTTGAAGATGTTTGTAAGGTTGCTACGGTTTTCTTTGCCATGACTCTATTATTTTATTTCTTTATGAACAGTTACTCTCTTCAAAACAGGATTAAACTTTTTAATCTCTAGTCTATCTGGAGTATTTTTTTTGTTTTTGGTAGTTATATACCTAGAAGTTCCAGCTACACCAGAAGCTTTATGCTCGGTACACTCTAAAATAACCTGGATTCTATTACCTTTCTTTGCCATTTTTTTCTAATATATTAGTTGGTACAGATTACTTGATAAATCCTTTTTCTTTAGCTTCTTTTAAAACTGAAGTAATACCTTTTTTGTTAATTGTTTTGATAGTAGAAGCAGCCACCCTAAGAGTTATCCACCTGTCTTCTTCAGGAAGATAAAAACGCTTCTTCATTAAGTTTACACTAAACTTTCTCTTAGTCTTGTTCATTGCGTGAGAAACATTGTTTCCTACCATCGCTCTTTTACCTGTAAGGGCACAAACTCTTGACATTATATTTCGCTTTTATATCGTTATTCAAAATCAGGGTGCAAAGAAAGAAAAAATAAATCTATTACACAAACATAATCAGTTAGTTTTTCAAAAATTCTTTGTAAATTTTTTCTAACGCTTTGTTCGATGCTCTGTCTATAACTTTTTCACGTGGTTGTCCTAGTTTAAGTTCCTCACTAAAAACGCCTTTAGGAGTTGCTAAACCTATAAAAACAGTCCCTACATCAGCACTACCTTCTTCTTTCGTTGGTCCTGCATTACCTGTTGTTGCCAATGCATAATCAGTACCAAAAATAGCCTTTGCTTTTGCCGCCATAGCTTCGGCAACCTGAGCACTAACTACATTATGCTTTTTTATAAAAGCTTCTTCAATTCCTAATAAATTAACCTTACTTTCTATAGAGTAAGTAACCACCCCTCCTTTAAAATAATTAGAAGCTCCCGCAGTAGCTGTAAGCATTTGTGCTAGTTTACCACCTGTACAACTTTCAGCTACTGCAATTGTTTTTTGTTGCTGCATAAGTAGTTTTCCTACTACAACTTCTAGTGTTTCATCTTCTTCATACCCTACTATAATATCATCTATAAGGGTTTTTAATTTCTCTGTTTCAGCAACAATACCATCGCGCAAAATAACTTCATCAAGTCCTCTAGCGCTAAGACGTAAACGTACCCTACCTGGACTTGGCAAATAGGCTAGTCTTATAAATTCGGGCAAGTTGTTTTCCCAATCCTCTATCCGCTCGGCTATTATGCTTTCTCCTTCCCCGTAAGTAAGTATTGTTTTGTGTAGTATATAAGGACGCTTATACTTAGTTATAAGCCTTGGTAACACCTCTTTTACTATTATATCTTTCATCTCATAAGGTACTCCAGGAAGCGATATAAAAACAGTTCCTTCTTTCTCCATCCACATACCTGGCGCTGTACCAACACTATTAAACAATACAGTACTGCGCGACGGAACAAGAGCTTGGTCTTTATTCATTTGCGAAGCTGTGCGTTGTAAAACCTGTTTTATAAGTGTTTCTACATGTATAAGTACGTCTTGATTAACTACTAATTCGTCATCAAAATATTCGCAAAGTGTGTGTTTTGTAATATCATCTTTCGTTGGTCCTAGTCCTCCTGTAATAATTACAATATCAACATTATTTTGCAATGCAGAAAGTGTGCTGAGTATATGTTGCTGCTCATCGCTTATAGAGAGCATTTCGTGTACGGCTATCCCTATTTTGTCTAATGCTTTAGCTATATAACCCGAATTGGTATCGGTAATTTGCCCTATAAGTATTTCATCGCCTACCGTTACAATGGCTGCTTTCATATAACAATTAAAGATTAAAATCTTTTTTAAGTTCTTTTAATGTGAGGTTTACATAATCCTTAAGACTTTTAACCACCTCTTTTATTTCTTTTTTCTTGCCCTCTACTCTAGTCCATTCTTCTATTGTTAACACATCATTGTAGGCAATATCCATTCCTAATAAGTCTAGTGTAGGTTTTATCTTATGAGCGGCATAATACACTTTTTTATGATCTTTTTCATTCAATCCTTCTTTCATATTTCGTATCTCAACAGGAACTTCTTCGGTAAAAAGAATCACTATTTGCCTAGCGAAGTCTAAATCATTGTCAGAAATCGCATATACTTTCGATAAATTATAATTTAATGCCATTATTTTACGTGTATACTAAATAATTTTCTCCCTTCTAAATATCCTTCTAACACATCGTTATGGTTAACTCTAGCTACACCTTTTGGTGTACCTGTAAATATAATATCGCCTTTTTTTAGCGTAAAATATTGCGAAACATAAGCAATTAACTCATCTATTTTCCAGAGCATTTGCTGTGTGTTTCCTTTTTGCACCACACTATCATTATTAGTTAATTCAAAATTAAGATTGTTTACATCTCCCAGTTCTGCTTTACTAATAAACTCACTTATTACAGCCGATCCGTCAAAAGCTTTTGCTTTTTCCCAAGGTAACCCTTTCTCTTTTAGCTTCACCTGAAGGTCGCGTGCTGTAAAATCAATACCAAGCCCTATTTCATCATAATATTTATGAGCAAACTTAGCATCTATATACTTTCCTACTTTATTAATCTTTACAAGCACCTCTACTTCATGGTGCACATCATTACTAAACTCAGGTATTACAAACGGAAACTTTTTTAGCACTATAGCTGTATCTGGCTTCATGAAAATAACAGGCTCATCTGGTTTTTCGTTTTGTAGTTCGCTAATATGATCAGCATAATTTCTACCTATACAAATAATCTTCATTCTTAACGCTTGAATTCGTTTATGCTAATTTATTATTTAATTTTCGCAGTTTAATTGCTGTTAGTACTTTTTTAGTATATAATGGGAAATCAGCATTTTGCATCCAACCATAATAACCTGGCTCTTGCTCTAAAATTGTTTCTACCTTAACACCTTTATTTTTACCAAAACCAAACACCTCATTACCATCTTTATCAAGCACTATAAAGCCTGCAAAATCTACCGTTACTTTACGAGTAGTATATTCTGAAAGTGTTTTTATATCATTTGGTAAATCATCATAATGATCTAATTGCGATTTCAATATTTCGTAGGTAGCATTAGTATCAACCTCTGCACTATGTGCATTTTCTAATATTTGACCGCAATAAAACTTATATGCTGCACTAAGAGTTCGTTCTTCTTTTTTATGAAAAATAGTTTGCACATCTACCGATACACGATTTTTCATATCAAAATCAACACCAGCACGCAACAACTCCTCTGCTAATAACGGAATATCAAACCTATCAGAATTATACCCTCCTAAGTCAGAATCTTTCATCATAGCATATATTTGACTCGAAAGCTCTTTAAATGTAGGCTCATTAGCTACTTTTTCGTCAGTAACACCATGAAAAGCTATCGTTTCGGGTGGTATAGGTCGTTCAGGGTTTACTAGCCATGTCCTACTCTCTTTATTCCCATTAGGATATACTTTTAGTATCGATATTTCAACAATTTTATCTTTGCTAATATCAGTTCCCGTCGTTTCAAGATCAAAAAAACAAATGGGTCTGTGTAGTTTAAGTTCCATATCTAAATATTGTATAATTACAAATATAGCCTTAGTATATTTTAAAAAGAAACAGTATCAAGAATTTATTATCGTTCTATTTACAAACTAAAAACACCCTATTCATCACACTCCCATACAAAATTAGCCACAGGATATTGCTTCTTCACATAATCGAAATGCCACCATTCATTATCATAGGGTATAAAGCCTGCCTTTGTCATAATCTTTCGCAGTACCCCTCTATTTTTTTTCCCTTCTTCTGTAATATCAATCGCAGCATAATGTGATAATTTTGAGAAATCATCAAATTCATTCCCCATATCTAACAAATTACCTTCTTGGTCTGCCAATGCAACATCTACTGCCAGTCCTCTATTATGATTAGATCCTTTATCTGGTTTGGCAACATAGCGCGGATTATTTACTATCTCATACATTTTATACTGAAACTGATAAGGGCGATAACAATCGTAAATAACTAGTTTTAAATTTTCTGTTTTAGCTATTTGATTTGCTTCAGCTAACGCTTCGGCTGCTTCGGGACGCAAAAAGCAACGTGCGCAGGGATAAATTTTTTGATGCATAAAATTAGTCGTATCAGCATATACCATTTTATTAATAATAGTCAATGCTTCAAAGTCTATTTCGGAAAATTGATCTTGAATAGAATTTTTTACTAATGTTTTACTTTTACCCATACTAGTACTTGTAACAAATAACACGATACCTGTTAGTGCAAGAAAAGAATAAAAGAAAAGTCTGCTTATCAATTTCATATAAAACAAATATATAAATTGACAGACAGACTTTTAGTTAAAAAAAACGGTATATACTTCTTTAATTAATTTCTCTATTTACATAGATCCATCCTGTTTTTTGTTGTCCAGACATTTGGTTTTCATTAGCAACATTAATGCTATAAAAATAGGTGCCTGTTGGTAGTTCATTACCATTATCAGACTGCCCATGCCATTGATTGGTATAATTTGAAGCTGTATAAACCTTTACACCGTAACGATTAAATACAGACAATTCTTTTACATTATATCCCGTAAGATCGAAAGAATCATTCATACCATCACTATTAGGAGAAATACCTCTTTGAATAAAACATTTATTGACAATAATATTAAAACTTACAGAAGAACTACACCCTAAACTATTCTCTCCAGTAACCTGTATAGTTTGAACATCGGCTGTTGTATTTTGAAAAGCTTCAGGAGAAATAATAGTAGTAAACACTCCATTATTCTCATAAGCATAGGTAAGCACAACATCTGGACTGCCTGCAACTTGGCTTGCTACGGTAGTTAAATCAAAAATTGCAAAGCCATCATTATCGTCATCACAAGCCTCTATATCATTAACCTGAACAAGCACTGGTAGTGGTTTTATTCCTAATGGTAAAGCCACCACACTATAACAACCAGTTGTAGTATTTTCAATGCGCACCCACAGTTCACTTTCTTGATCTGTTGTAGCATAAAGCAACGGTAACTGTGCCATAGTACTACCTGTTCCTGCTTCGGTTGCTGTTTCATAAAACGTAATAACTAAATCGGTGTTGCCTCCCTCAATCTGGTCAATAGCCATACTCAAATCAAATTCTAAAATATCGCTCTCACACACTGATAAAGCTAAAGGCTCATTGTAGCTTACAGCAGGAAATAAAGTCACCTGCTCGATACTACTAGCTGAGCAACTACCACTTACAGAATATTCTACAAAATAAGTAGCACCCTGAACTCCATTAGAAATTGTTCCTGTAGCGATATCAATCACAGCTCCATCCGTAGGTATGGGGTTAAATGTAAATACACCTCCCACATCTCCTGTTATTGTAGCTGTAGCCCCTTGGCAATCAGGATCCATAGAAAAAGAAGCATCGCCAGCCGTAATATCAACTGTAACACTATCTGTAACATTAGCTTCACAAAACGGAGCTTCTAGAAGAGCTACATTTACAAGTTGTAATACTTGTTGTGACGAAGCTACTACCGATAAACTAGCCACACCAGCAGCATCAAGAAGAATTGTTTGCTCATCTCCAGTATTAAGAGTATATGTTACCTCACTACCTGGAGTACCAGTAAAGTTAAAAACAGCATCCTCCCCGCTACATACAGATGAATCATCAGCAACAACAGTAACGTCTGGATTAGGCACTACCGTTATAGTAACATCCTGATCCATTGTTTGTCCGCAATTATCTGTTGTAGTAAGTGTATAAGTTGTTGTAACACTTGGTGTAAAAACAGGATTAGGAATATCAGGATCACTAACCCCTGTTGCAGGAGACCATTGATAATTAAGCGCCCCTACATAAGTGCCATCAATATCTGTAATTGAACTTCCTGCACATATGGTTTCATCTTGCAATGAAGACTCTAAAAACGAAAGATATTCAAAACAAATAGATTGTAAATTTGTTGCATCTCCTGTAGAGCCTGTAAAACCAAAGTAAACAGTAGAAGCTCCTTCAAAAACTGTATTTATCAAATCGGACGTATACGTAAATCGTTCAGAACAGTCAAAAACTAACGTAAAAGTCTGTTCAGCTGCACGCCATTGTATTTTAACTTGATGCTCAATATTATTCTCAATATTTGTAGAGGTAGCAGATGCCTGTACATAACTTACAAGGCTATTAGGAGAGTTATGGTTTGTATTCCCATTTTTTTGCAAAGCTACATGATCATAATACGGGTCATTAATAACTCCACCTGAGTTTTGATAGGTATCAAATTCTACTGCAAGAGAAGGTGTTTCTGGTAATTCTTGATAACCAAGACCTCCTCCTGGAATTCCTATAATAGGATCAGAAGTGGTCTTTAATACAAAACTCATTCCGTCTGCTCCTCCATCATTTGAACCAAAAAACCCATTAAATACAATATCAAAATCAGCATTAAGATCTATTGGGTTATCATACCACAAAGCACCCGCCTGCTGCTGAAGGTTTGGGGTAATAACATAACAATCATCTCCCGTAGAGTAGGCATCTCCAACGTATGATGGCACTAACTGAGCCCAACCATTTGTTGAAAGCAAAAGCCCCGATACTAGAACTAATGTTTTAAGTAAATTTTTCTTCATACAAATCATTAATTTTTATTGGTTTTATTTTTTATTGGTTTATGAATTTCGGAAAACATCTAGATTAAAAAAATCGCTATAGATCAATAATTTAACTAAAGCTCCACAAACACACAGTGTTAAATATATAACTATTCTTCAATAAAATTATATTTTTTATATTATAATTTTATCACATACACAAAACACATAAAAACCTAACAACAAACACTTTAAAAGTTAAAAAATAATGAATATTGCTTTTTAAAAAACTATATATAACACTCAAAAAACTCGCTATCTACAGTAAAATTTTGGCTATTTAAACCATAAAAAAATCCTGCCATTTCTGACAGGATCTTTTATTATAAATTTATAATAGAATACTATTATATATCTCTATTTGGGTCAAAAGCCTCGAGATATTCTGCTACTCGCTTAACGAATGAACCTCCTAGTGCACCATCTACAACCCTATGATCATAACTGTGCGAAAGGAACATTTTTTGACGAATTCCGATAAAATCTCCCTCAGGAGTTTCGATAACCGCAGGCACTTTTCTAATAGCACCAAGCGCAAGAATACCTACTTGTGGCTGATTGATAATTGGTGTACCAAACACACTACCAAACGTACCTACGTTAGTAACAGTATATGTACCACCTTGTGTATCGTCTGGTTTTAATTTACCAGCTTTTGCACGGTTACCTAAATCGTTTACTGCTTTTGCCATACCTACCATATTAAGCTGGTCGGCATTTTTAATAACAGGCACAATAAGGTTACCATTTGGTAAAGCTGCTGCCATACCAAGGTTTATATTTTTCTTTTTGATGATATAATCACCCTCTACAGATATGTTCATCCCTGGGAAGTCTTTAAGCGCACGCGCTACAGCTTCCATAAATATTGGGGTAAAAGTTAGCTTTTCGCCTTCTCTTTTTTCGAAAGTGCTTTTTACTTTATTTCTCCAGTTTACAATATTAGTAACATCTACCTCTATAAACGACTGTACGTGCGCCGATGTTTGTACTGACTGTACCATATAGCCCGAAATCAGCTTACGCATACGATCCATCTCTACAACCTCATCCTGACCATTAACTGATACCGGAGCTGCTTTAGCCGCTACTGGCTGACTTTTTGCCACAGGTTGCTGTACTGCTTTAGCAGGAGCTGCTACTGGCTGGCTTGTTCTATTTTTAATATAATCTAATATATCCGTCTTAGTTACTCTACCGTCTTTACCTGTACCATTTATAGCTTCAAGCTCAGCAAGAGAAATACCTTCTTCTTTAGCAATATTTTTCACTAATGGTGAAAAGAATTTTTCTGAATCAGAAAAATCAACAGGTGTATTAACCGTTTCTTTAGCTACCTCTACTGATTGTTCAACAGCAGCAACACTAGCACTTACAGGCTCTGCTGTATTTGTTGCATCCGAAACTACATCGCCTTCGGTTTCTATTAAGGCTATGGTTTGCCCTACCTGAACAACATCATCAACTTGAAAAAGTATTTCTGATAAAACTCCTGAAACTTCTGATGGCACTTCAGAATCTACCTTATCGGTAGCAATTTCTA
Source organism: Flavobacterium arcticum (assembly GCF_003344925.1). Taxonomy (NCBI): domain Bacteria; kingdom Pseudomonadati; phylum Bacteroidota; class Flavobacteriia; order Flavobacteriales; family Flavobacteriaceae; genus Flavobacterium; species Flavobacterium arcticum. Next base: position 41,169 of record NZ_CP031188.1, read on the forward strand.
AAACTGCTTCGTCTGCTTCAATGGTATCACCCACGTTTTTTAACCAATTTGTAATAGTTGCCTCTGCAACACTCTCACCCATTTTGGGTAATTTTAGTTCAAATTTTGCCATATCGTTAACCTAAAGGTAAAATTAATGTTTCTGTTTGCGAAATTAATAAAAAAAACGACTTATTACTTCACTCTTAATAATTATTCATAATATACTAGAACTATTTTTATAAGACCAATACACTACCTCTTCCGTTACTGTTATTACTACCTAATACAAAACTACATCCTCTGGGTTTTATCTTAAAAGTGTACCCGTCCTGTTTATGATGCTGCATTATTGCTATAATTTCGGCAAACGAAAGAAGTTCGTTGTCAAAGATAATCTCTATTCTTTTTTTATGCGAATTTTTAGCAGAAAATAACATGGTTTGTTTATATTCAGCCAAACGAGTTACTTTTTTACCTGTAGTCTTTTCAAGCTGTTCTTTTAACACCACTTCTTTAGAAAACAACAAATACTCCTCAGGCTCTATTACTGTTGTTTTTTTATTTTTCTTCGCAACAACAAAAAACGACACACCCGCCTTCATGAATAAATCGAAAGCTGCTGATTTTTTAAAATGCTTACGGTAAAACTCCTGCATTGCATCATTAAATCGCTTCATATATGTTTCGTCACGAACAGTACTTTCTCCTTTATAATGTAGTATTGAAGTTTCGGGATAGTAAATGTTTTTCTTCCCTGCCTTCAGTATAGTATATGATAGATCTACATCTTCGCCATACATAAAATAATCTTCGTCAAACCCTCCTACTTTAATATATAACTCACGATCCATAAACATAAAAGCTCCTGTTAATATATCAGTTTGCCCTATAGTATTCTCGTCGAGGTGCTGGGCATAGTATCTATTAAATAATGTAAATTTAGGAAACACCTTATACAACCCTGCTATTTTACTAACAGCTACCCAAGGCGTAGGTGTGCCACGTTTACTCTCTGGCAAGAAGTTACCCGTACCATCTATCATTTTCACTCCTGTAATACCTAATTCTTCTTGCGTAGGCGCAAACACTAGTAGTTTATGAAATGTATCTTCTCCTACTACTGTATCAGGATTCAATATGCATACATATTTACCTTGCGCCTCTGCAACACCCACATTATTCCCTATAGGGAAACCTGCATTTTCTTTTTGAACAATAAGTTTTATATCAGGAAAACGTTGTGCCATCATAGCACAACTGTCGTCGGGTGAATTATTATCTACAACAATAATTTCACCATCTATACCCTCAAGCGCTTTCTGTACACTAAGTACGCACTGTTCTAGAAAATACCTAACGTTGTAATTAAGAATTATTACTGATAATTGCATTGCACAAAGATATATAATTTGGTTATTTGATAATAACTATATAAAGAAAACAAAAAAAGCGCCCTATAAATAGGACGCTTTTCAACTAACCAACTCAAAACATCATTATAAAATATCTATTAACCTTTTTGCTTTTGGTAATGCTTCTTCTTTTTTAGGCAGTATTATTGTTAAAATACCATCTGTATAAGCTGCATTTACATTCTCTGTATTTACACTTTCTGGTAAGGTAAATGCTCGCTTAAATGAAGAATAACTAAATTCTCTTCTGGTAAACTTACCTTCTTCTTGCTCTGTATTCTCACTTTTAAGTTCAGATGAAATTGTTAATAATTCATTATCTACTTCAATAGTAAAATCTTCTTTCTTAAATCCAGGAGCCATAAGCGCTACCGAAAAAGCTTTGTCGGTTTCTTTAATATTTACAGGAGGTACAATTTTATTTACCATTTGAGTCCCCCCTGCCCAATCTTTAAAAATTTCATCCATAATAGATGGAAATAAACCATTTACATTACTGTTGTTTCTTTTTACTGCATTCATATTCGCTATATTTTTTAATTAAAATTGAAATATTGTTTTACGCTTTACTAATAGTCAAGTTCTATTCCAAAGACAGAAATAAGACTTTTTGTCACTTATAGTGACTTTTTGTCATTTTAAGATAATAATTGTAAGTAATTATAAATAGCCTATTTTTGCAAAAAAAGCAACATAGTGAATTACCTTTCAGTAGAAAACATATCCAAATCATTTGGCGAACGTACACTTTTTGAGAACATCTCTTTTGGCATCAACAAAGACCAAAAAGTCGCCTTTGTAGCCAAAAATGGTACAGGAAAAACAAGTATCTTAAAAATTATTACAGGCGAAGATATGCCTGATACAGGGCAAGTAGTAGTTCGTAAGGATATAAAGATGGCATTTTTACCTCAAGAACCTAATCTTGATCCTGAACTTACGATTGAAGAAAGTATTTTTGCTTCAGATAACGAAATACTGAAAGTTATTGAGCGATATGAAAAAGCGTTAGAAAACCCCGAAGATGAGGAAGTGTATCAAAAAGCTTTTGAAGGAATGGATATACACAATGCTTGGGATTTTGAGACACAATACAAGCAAATACTATCCAAGTTAAAACTAGATGACTTAAAGCTAAAAGTTAAAAGTCTATCGGGTGGGCAAAAAAAACGTTTAGCACTTGCTATAATCCTGATTAACAAGCCAGACTTGCTAATACTAGATGAGCCTACCAACCACCTTGACCTAGAGATGATAGAGTGGCTCGAAAATTATTTTGCTAAAGAAAACATGACCCTATTTATGGTTACTCACGACCGTTTCTTTCTAGAGCGTGTGTGTAACGAAATTATAGAGCTAGAAAACGGCAAACTATATCAATACAAAGGGAACTACTCTTATTATCTTACTAAAAAAGAAGAACGCATTGCAGCCGAGAATGCCAGTATAGACAAAGCACAAAACCTATTAGTAAAAGAACTTGCTTGGATGCGCCGTCAGCCGAAAGCACGTACTACTAAGTCAAAATCGAGGCAAGATGATTTTTATGTAATCCAAGAAAAAGCCAATAGCCGTCGTAAAGATCATCAAATTGAGCTAGAAATAAACATGGAACGTATGGGTAGCAAAATTGTAGAGCTACACAACGTATCTAAAAACTTTAAAGACAAAACCATACTCGATAACTTTAGCTTCAACTTTAAAAAAGGAGAACGTATCGGTATTATTGGTAAAAACGGAACAGGAAAATCGACTTTCCTGAACATATTGACCCAAACTATGCCGCCTGATGGTGGTAAAGTTATAGTAGGCGATACTATTAAAATGGGCTACTACACGCAAAGCGGCATTAACCCGAAGCCCGAACAAAAAGTTATTGATATTATTAAAGAATATGGTGAGTACATACCTCTGGCAAAAGGAAAAATAATATCGGCAGGACAATTATTAGAGCGTTTTCTTTTTGACCGTAAAAAACAATATGATTTTGTAGAAAAACTAAGTGGTGGCGAATTAAAACGTCTTTACCTGTGTACCGTATTAATACAAAACCCAAACTTCCTGATACTCGATGAGCCTACCAACGACCTTGATATTGTAACGCTTAATGTATTAGAAAGTTTCTTGCTCGATTATCCTGGCTGTCTATTAGTAGTAAGCCACGACAGGTATTTTATGGATAAAATTGTAGATCACTTATTTGTTTTTAGAGGCGAAGGTGTTATCGAAGATTTCCCAGGAAACTATAGCGATTTCCGCACCTATGAAGACAGTAGCGAACCTACAAAAGAAACATTAAAACCCGCAGGAGAAGCTCCAGCCAAAAAAAGCTGGAAACAAAATAATACTAAAGCAGGCTTAAACTTTAACGAGCAAAAAGAATACAACAAAATAGAGAAAGAAATAAAAGATCTTGAGCGCGAAAAAGAAGCTATAGAAGCCTTATTTTCTGAAGGTAAAATTGCCGATGCTAATATTGCAAAAAAAGCAGAAGAGCTACAGGTTGTTTTAAATAAAATAGAGAATAAAACAGAACGCTGGTTTGAGCTAAGCGCAAAACTAGAAGAATAATAAAGTAGTATAACTATTTTTATGAGTGTACAGCCTTACATACAATTCCTTTGGAATTCTAAAAACGCACATGGCGTACACTCTCCTTTTGTATACGGGATAATTAATAAATGTTTCTATAGAAAGATACCTCAACTATATAACAAAAAGAAAGACATACCAGTACAAAACATCAACTTGAATAGTGCAAATACACTACATAAAATAGTCGCAGGGCTACAAACCTCTAAACTATATGTACTAGGAGATAAGAGTACAGAGATAACTGAAATACTACGCATTTCGGGCGAAGAAGCCAATACCCGACCTTGGTTTTTTTCTACATTAGCCCCTATACCCAGTGTTATAGACTTGGCATATATAGCGGAGAAAAACACAGCAGAATTACTCTCCTTACTCGAAGATATACTACCCAATGCAAATAGCAACACAGTATGTGTTGTAGGAGATATTCATACTACCGAAGCAACAGAAAAGGCATGGGAAGCAATAAAACAACACCCTAACGTAACCGTGACTATAGACACCTACTATCTAGGTTTGGTATTTTTTAGGCCAGAACAAACAAAACAGCATTTTATAATACGCCCTTTTAAAAACAGTATTATCGATGCTATTTTAGGTATTAAAAATCTATGGGGGCTTTTAGCGTAAAAAAAGCCACCTCATATAGGGCAGCTTTTTTGTGCAAAATAATTAACCTCTAAACTATTTTTGCTTTATTATTCAGCAGCTTCTTTCGCAGCTTCGTTCTCATCACCTTTTGCTGTCATTCGTTCCCAACTAAATTTAGGCGCAAATTTTAATTTAAGACCCGCAATTTTATTATTATCCTCTGTAGATAAACCTTCTTTCTCTACCGTATTTTTCCTAGCATCAAGCGCTTCATACCAAGCTTTAATTTTATCAAAATCTTGACGTGAATAGCTTTCATGATTTGCTTCAAAAGTATTCACAAATTTTTGGTAAACACTAAGTATGTTATCTTTATTTACCCAAGCAAACTTCATGTCGTTACCCACAGCATTGGCATCGCCAAAATAGCTAACAAACAAATTTCGTGTGCTTGCCTCTTCTGCTTTTTCAGAAACATCTGCTTTCAGCTCAACATACTCTTGCTTTGTTTCATCTATTCTGTCTTGTGCATTAACTTTATCTTTCAGGCTCTCTATAGTAGCTTCAGCCTCAGCAAGCCTTGTTTGGTACTTTGCCTCAATAGCTTCCCAATTAGCCATTTTCTCTGAATCGTCAAGTCCCTGCACAGAATCAACATAAGACTCATAATTATCTACATTTCTTTCAGCAGTCATTTCGGCATCATTCTTACAAGATGTAAGTCCTGCTGCAAGTAAAGCAGCTCCCAGTACTAAATTTAATTTTTTCATAATTGATTTGTTTTTATGTTACTTTGATGAGACAAAGCTATCTCTAACTAATCAAAGCTCAAAATTAAAGCTCAAACATTAGGAATACTTTAATAATTATAACATATCATTAAGTATTATTAAGAATGTATTAAGAAAAACAACAACATCATACACTTTATAAGTCAAACATTAGTATATGAAATCGTCGTTTTTATAATCAACATAGTATAATATACTACTGCGCACAGGCCGCTGTTACTAAAAAAATTTCACTACTTTTAAGGCTCAAAATAAAGCTATGGCAGAACCAATCATCAATATAAAAGGCATAACCCGTGATTTCCCTTTGGGCAACGAAATTGTTAAAGTACTAAAAGGCATTGACCTCACTATAAACAAAGGCGAATATGTAGCTCTTATGGGACCTTCGGGCTCTGGCAAAAGTACACTCATGAACCTTTTAGGTTGTCTTGATACCCCAACAGGAGGTTCATATACCCTTAACGGTAAAGATGTAAGCCAAATGAGTGATGATGAGCTTGCAGGCATACGAAACAAAGAAATTGGCTTTGTGTTCCAAACATTCAACCTACTACCCCGCACTACCGCATTAGACAATGTTGCATTACCAATGGTATATGCAGGCTATAAAAAACCACAACGTAACGAGCGCGCTACCGAAGTATTAAAACAAGTAGGACTTGCTGACAGAATGGATCATAAACCCAATCAGTTATCGGGAGGGCAACGACAAAGAGTAGCTGTAGCGCGAGCATTAGTAAACAACCCCTCTATAATTCTTGCCGATGAGCCTACAGGTAACCTAGATAGTAAAACATCGTTAGAGATAATGGGTTTATTTAATGATATACATGCCAATGGTAACACTGTAATACTCGTAACCCACGAAGAGGACATTGCAGCTTATGCCCACCGCGTCATTAGGCTACGTGATGGTATCGTTGAAAGCGACAATGTAAATTTAAACCCTGTTGTGTAGTTAGCAGTCGCAGCATTCAATCTATTATCTGAAATCTGAAAAAAAATGAAAGTATATACCAAAACCGGCGATAAAGGTACTACTGCACTTTTTGGTGGTACACGTGTAGCCAAGCACCACATACGCATAGAAAGTTACGGTACTGTAGATGAGCTAAACTCACACATAGGGCTTATTCGCGACCAAGAAATGAACCCGATGTATAAAAAAACATTGGAGCGCATACAGGACAGACTTTTTACTCTTGGTGCCATATTGGCAACACCACCTGAAAAAGAGATATTAAAAAACGGAAAAGAACGTCTTAACATTCCGAAAATATCTGACGAAGATATTGAACTGCTCGAGAACGAAATCGACAGTATGGATGCTGCACTACCGCAAATGACGCATTTTGTATTACCAGGAGGACACACTACAGTGTCATATTGTCACATAGCACGCTGTGTATGCCGCCGTGCAGAACGCCTTGCAGTACATTTAGATGAGCTAGAAGGTATAGATGGCATGGTTTTAAGGTACCTTAACCGACTTTCTGACTACCTTTTTGTACTGGCACGGAAGTTGTCATATGATTTGAACGCCGATGAGGTAAAATGGATACCTGAAAAGTATTAATAGCACTCATATAAACATACTGATTAAGCGGTATTTAAAGGCAAAAAATCACGTTCTTGACTTTTTTAAGAAAATAAACAACTTTTTGCTTGACAATTTCAGCAGAAAAATTATTTTTGCATAAAATTAAACCTTTTAGAAATGTATTGGACATTAGAATTAGCATCCTATTTAAGTGATGCCCCGTGGCCGGCAACAAAAGACGAACTTATAGATTATGCCATTAGGACCGGAGCACCACTAGAGGTGGTAGAAAACCTTCAGTCCATAGAAGATGAAGGCGAGATCTATGAATCTATGGAGGAAATATGGCCAGACTATCCTACTGATGAAGATTATCTTTGGAATGAGGATGAATACTAGCAAAAAATAAATTTTCAATTGAAAAGTCTCTTTCACGAGGCTTTTTTTTTGGTTAAATTTGTAAACGTTAAAATAAACAATAAGAAATTATATATAATGAGTTTAATAAATAACATACTTAAGGCTTTTGTAGGCGATAAGTCTGAAAAAGACATAAAAGCCATACAGCCTATTATTAAAAAGGTACATTCTTTTGAAACTGCCTTGGCTGGTCTTTCTCATGATGAGCTAAGAGCAAAAACTATTTATTTTAAAGAAAAAATAAAAGAAGCTAGAGCCGAAAAAGACACTAAAATAGCATCGTATCTAGAAGAGATAGAGCGAACAGAAGATATTGATAAAAGAGAAGATATATATGCTTCTATCGATGCGCTTGAAAAAGAGGCTTATGATATCTCTGAAAAAGTATTAATGGATATTCTTCCAGAAGCATTTGCTGTAATTAAAGAAACAGCACGTCGCTTTAAAGAAAACACAAGCATAAGCGTTACTGCTACTCCTTATGACAGAGAGTTATCGGCAACAAAAACTTATGTTGAGCTTGATGGTGATACTGCCGTTTGGGCAAACTCATGGAATGCCGCAGGTAAAGAAATTACCTGGGACATGATACATTATGATGTACAGCTTATAGGTGGTATAGTACTACACGAAGGTAAAATTGCCGAGATGCAAACTGGTGAAGGTAAAACGCTTGTAGCTACTTTACCAATGTACCTTAATGCGCTTACAGGCAATGGTGTACACCTTGTAACCGTGAATGACTACTTAGCACGACGAGATAGTACTTGGAAAGCTCCTTTGTTTGAGTTTCATGGTATGAAGGTTGACTGTATAGACAACCACCAACCTAATTCTGATGCAAGAAGAAAAGCTTATGCTGCCGATATTACTTATGGTACTAACAATGAGTTTGGTTTTGATTATCTTAGAGATAATATGGCACACTCGCCTGAAGATTTAGTACAGCGCAAGCACAATTTTGCCATTGTAGATGAGGTCGATTCTGTACTTATTGATGATGCTCGTACGCCACTTATTATATCTGGTCCTGTACCACAAGGAGACCGTCATGAGTTTAATGAACTTAAACCAAAAGTAGACCACCTAGTAAACCTACAAAGAACATTACTTAATGGAGTATTAGCAGAAGCTAAAAAACTTATAAGAGAAGGAAACACTAAAGATGGTGGATTCTTACTACTACGCGTTTATAGAGGCTTACCAAAAAGTAAAGCCGTTATAAAATTCCTTAGTGAAGAAGGCGTAAAGCAAATATTACAGAAGACCGAAAACCAATACATGCAGGACAACAACCGTGAAATGCATAAAGTGGATGAGGCACTGTACTTTGTAATCGAAGAAAAAAACAATCAGGTAGAGCTTACAGATAATGGTATTCAGTTCCTATCGCAGGATACTGATAAAGAATTTTTTGTACTACCAGATATTGGAACAGGTATAGCCAATATAGAAAAGCAAAAATTAGAAAAAGAAGAGGAAGCAGAACGCAAAGAAGAACTTTTTAGAGATTTCTCTATAAAAAGTGAACGCATACACACCCTTACACAATTACTAAAAGCCTACACGCTTTTTGAAAAAGATGTAGAGTATGTTATCGAGAATAACAAGGTTATGATTGTAGATGAGCAAACGGGTCGTATAATGGACGGGCGTCGTTACTCTGATGGGTTACACCAAGCAATTGAGGCTAAAGAAAATGTAAAAATTGAAGCAGCTACTCAAACATTTGCAACTGTTACCCTACAAAATTACTTCAGGATGTACAATAAACTTGCGGGTATGACGGGTACTGCGGTTACCGAAGCGGGTGAATTCTGGGAAATATACAAACTAGATGTAGTAGAAATACCTACAAATAGACCTATTGCTCGTAAAGATGAGCATGACCTGATATACAAAACTACTCGTGAGAAGTTTAATGCCGTTATAGAAGACGTTAATAAACTATCTGCAGCAGGAAGACCAGTACTTATCGGTACTACTTCGGTAGAGATATCTGAGTTACTTAGCCGAATGCTGAAAATGAAAAATGTTCCGCATAACGTATTGAATGCGAAATTGCATACAAGAGAAGCCGAAATTGTAGCCGAAGCTGGTAAAGCAGGAATAGTAACCATAGCTACCAATATGGCAGGTCGTGGTACGGATATTAAACTATCAAAAGAAGTTAAAGATGCTGGTGGTCTTGCCATAATCGGTACAGAGCGTCACGATTCAAGACGTGTTGACAGACAGCTTCGTGGTCGTGCAGGACGTCAAGGAGACCCAGGAAGTTCACAATTCTATGTATCACTTGAAGATAACCTAATGCGTTTATTCGGTTCTGAAAGAGTAGCGAAGGTTATGGATAGAATGGGACTTAAAGAAGGTGAAGTTATACAACACTCTATGATGACAAAATCTATAGAGCGTGCACAGAAAAAAGTAGAAGAGAACAACTTTGGTGTTCGTAAAAGGCTACTTGAGTATGATGATGTAATGAACGCACAACGTGAAGTAGTATATAAGCGTAGAAAGCATGCTTTGCATGGCGAGCGTCTTAAAGTAGATATTGCTAACATGATGTATGATACTGCTGAAGACATCATCAGTTCGAATAAAGAAATTAACGATTATAAAAATTTCGAGTTTGAAATTATCCGTTATTTCTCTATAAGCTCTCCAGTTAGTGAGTCTGATTTCAAGAAAATGTCTGAAACAGAGTTGACAGGTAAAGTATACAAAGCTGTGATGGAAGCATATCAAGCTAAAAACGAGCGTGATGCGCATGAAGCTTTCCCTGTAATTAAAAATGTTTACGAAGACGAAAGCTCACAATATGAGCGTATAGTAGTACCTTTTACCGATGGTGTAAAAACGCTTAACGTAGTTACTAACCTCGAGAAAGCATATCAAACAGGAGGAAAGTCGTTAATTGCTGATTTCGAAAAGAACATTACTCTTGCTATTGTAGATGAAGCTTGGAAAAAGCACCTTCGAAAAATGGATGAGTTAAAACAATCGGTACAATTAGCCGTACACGAGCAAAAAGATCCATTACTTATTTATAAGTTTGAGGCTTTCAACTTGTTTAAGAAAACTGTAAACGGTATTAATAAAGATGTAGTTTCATTCTTATTTAAAGGGGATTTACCTTCGCAAAACCCTAACAACATACAGGAAGCAAAGCAGGTGCAAAAACCTAAAGAAAGCTATAAAACAAGTAAAGAAGAGGTTTTAAATACTGATGAAATGGCAGCACAAGCTCGTGAAGTAGCACAGCAAAGCCAAGGACAAAGTAGACCACAAGTAACCGAAACTATAACTAGAGAAACGCCAAAAATAAACCGTAATGACACTGTTACCATTAAGCATGTAATGAGTGGAAAAACGGAGACCATGAAATTTAAAAAGGCAGAAAGTATGCTTATAACAGGAGAATGGATTATAGCTAACGACTAAAATTTATACTGTTATAGATTATATAAAAATCCTCCATTATTCTGGAGGATTTTTATATTTATACCTTTTTGATTATTTTTTTACATGATATGTTAATTAAAATTAAGGCTAGCTTATTATCACTACCTTACTTGAACATAAATAAAGTAAAATGTCAAAAAGCCTAGACTCAAAAAAAAGCGGTAAAAAAGTCCCTTTAAAAACTGCTAAAGAGAAAAAAGAAGAAAAACGGGACAAAAAAAATAATAAAAAAGATTTTAGTTAATCTTACAAAAAGCTTCTTCTTTAAGGAGCTTTTAACATAATGGGAATCCCTATTACATAAAGCTTCCATTATTTTTTTAGTAATTTTACCCCTATCTTAAAAGCCACTCCGCTAACCTATGGAATTGTATTACTCGCTTTCTGTAATGATTGTTATAGCATCATTTTTTGCTTATTTAAATGTGCGTTTCCTAAAACTGCCTTCTACAATAGGTGTTATGATTATCGCGATGGCAGCTTCTATAATGATTGTTACATTTGGTAGTTCTATACCGAATATAGAAAGTCGAATTTCATCATTACTCCATAGTTTCGATTTTACCGAGGTGCTTATGGGTGCCATGCTTAACTTTATGCTCTTTGCTGGAGCTATACACATTAACTTGCGCGACCTTAACGAGCAACGTACTCCTATAATGACCTTTTCTACCGTTAGTGTTATTATATCAACTTTGGTAGTAGGCACATTAGTCTATTTTATACCCATGCCAGGGTTAGAAATACCTTATATATACTGCTTGCTTTTTGGGGCATTAATATCTCCTACAGACCCTGTTGCGGTGCTTAGTATACTTAAAGGCGCAAATGTTAGAAAATCACTCGAAACAAAAATTGCAGGCGAATCACTTTTTAACGATGGTATGGCTGTAGTGGTATTTGCCGTAATATTACAATTAGCAGAAAATGAAAATGCAAGCCTGAATATTTTTAATATAATATGGCTATTTATAAAAGAAGCTGGTGGTGGTTTTATTCTTGGTGCCATATTAGGTGTAACTGCTTCTAAAGCGATGAGAAAAATAGATGATTATAAAGTATCGGTACTTATCACGCTATCGGTAGTTATGGGTGGCTACCTTATTGCTCATGAGCTACACGTATCGGGACCACTTACTATGGTGTTTGCAGGATTAATTATAGGTAATTTCAACAGAAAATCCTCTACCATGTCGGCGACTACAAAAGATTATCTTGATAAATTTTGGGAGTTAAATGATGAGATATTAAACGCTATTCTTTTTCTTTTTATAGGGCTTGATCTTTTACTAATACCTGATCTTAATGCATACTGGGTTCCGGGGATTGCTAGTATTGTAATAGTACTTACCTCGCGATTTATTTCGATATGGATACCTGGTAAGTTTATTAAACTAAAAGAACGATTTGGAGCAGGAACTATTAAAATATTAGTTTGGGGTGGCTTGCGCGGAGGAGTATCCATTGCGCTAGCGTTATCTATAGGAGATAGCCCTTATACCAAAACAATTATAGCCATAACTTACTTTGTAGTAGTATTCTCTATTATAGTACAAGGGCTTACCATTGGTAAAGTAGCCAACAAGGTATTGGCAAAATCATAAACCTATATACTATCAGGAAATATTTTACCTGGGTTTAGAATATTGTTAGGGTCAAATATCGTTTTAATACTCTTCATTAATTGCAAGTGTTGTGTACTAAAAGCAATATCCATATAATTTTTCTGGACATAGCCTATACCGTGTTCACCTGACAATGTACCTTTTAAAGATACTGTTAATTCAAATATTTCTCTAATTCCTTTAGGCACTTCATTTTCCCACATCTCATCACTCATAGTACCTTTAATGATGTTAACGTGTAGGTTACCATCGCCTGCATGACCATAACACACTGACTTAAAACCATACTTATCACCTATTGTTTTTACGCCCTTTAAAAGTGTAGGTAATTCATAACGAGGTACAACAGTATCTTCTTCTTTATATATTGAGTTCGATTTTACAGCTTCGCCTACTACCCTACGTAGTTTCCATAAAGCATTTTTCTGATCTTCGGTATCAGCATATAATACTTCATCAATAACAAAATGCTCTACCACTTCCATTATTTTTTCGGCTTCGGCAAAAAGCACATCGGGATAATTACCATCTACCTCTATTAATAAGTGTGCCTGTACTTCATCTTTAACAGTTAAGCTCACACTATCTAGAAATCGTAAACCCCAGTCTATAGCATCGCGCTCCATAAACTCCAATGCACTAGGTACAATTCCCGCCCTAAATATAGCAGCAACAGCCTCACAAGCCTGTTCCGCTTTAAAAAAAGGCACAAGCATCAATACATTATGTGTATTTTTAGGTAATAACTTCATGACAATTTTAGTAATGATACCTAGTGTACCTTCACTGCCCACCATGAGTTGTGTAAGATTATAACCTGTCGAATTCTTTAAAGTATTGGCACCTGTCCAAATAATTTCGCCCGTAGGCAAAACCACTTCAAGATTTAGCACATAATCTTTAGTTACTCCATATTTTACAGCTCTTGCGCCACCAGCATTTTCGGCAACATTACCACCTATGGTACAACTACCCCTACTACTAGGATCTGGCGGATAAAAAAGTCCTTTATTCAACGCCGCTTCCTGAAACTCCTGTGTTATCACTGCGGGACCAAGTATAGCCTGTAAGTTTTTTTCGTCAATCGTTATGCTATTTAATCGCTCTATAGAAAGACCTATCCCACCATTAATGCTAAGTGCACCACCACTAAGCCCCGTTCGGGCACCTATAGGTACTACAGGTACTTTATAAGTGTTAGCAAGTTTTATAATTTCCGATACTTGGGCTGCATCGGCAGGCTTTACAACCACCGATGGCGGAAAATTATAATCTTCGGTTTCATCATGCCCGTAATGAGTACGGGTCGCCATATCTAAAAAAAGAAATGACTGCCCAACTATATTTTCAAGTTGTACAATCATTTCTTGTGGTATTATTATAGTATCCATAGTATTTACTAAAATTGCATTACTGCTAATTCTCAAAAATACTATAATTTATAGTAATGCTTTTTAATCTTTAATAATTAATTTTTCTTTTCTTTCCTGCAATAAGCCTATCTACAGAAAAACGCCCACTTCCAATTACTAATAACAAAATATATACGGCAAGGTAAAGCCCAGGAAGCTCTTTATTCCCAAAATCATCTTTACCATGTATTATAAATACAGCAACAAACATGGTTATAATAAGAGGTATAGTTGCTAGTCTTGTGGCAAAACCCATAAGGATAAGAAAAGAACAAATAAGTTCGGCAAAAACAGTAAGAATTAACGAAGCTTGTGCACCTACACCTATAGGGTCGGCAAACTTAATAGGACCTCCTTCCATAAGCATATCTAATTTTTGTAATCCGTGGGTCATCATAAAACACCCTACTGTGATACGTAATAAAAGAATCGCAAGATCATACAAATTCTGATTGTATGATGTATTAAAAAATCGCATCATCATTGTGCAGAAAATTGTAGATTAAAACTAGATCTAAATATTAGTCGTAATACTTTTACTTTAAAGTAAACTTCTGAATGCTCCTGGGGTGAAGACCATTGTAGTGTAGTCATAATTTGTACTGTTTTTTTATAGGATTTGGTTTAGACCTATAAAATTAAGAAAAATACAGCGAAAAGCAGTTAAAATATTGCAAAGCCTTACTTAATTAGTAAATTAATAAAAAGAAAAAGTTTTATTATGCATTAAACAATAAACCCAACAATTAAAAGGTATTATAAGTATGTATTGCAAAAAAAACAATAAACAACTGAATGTTAGTTATTTAAAAAATTAATAATTATATAACAACCAGTACCACAATGCAAGTGTTATAAATGAGAGTGGTATACCTACTCCTACCATCATACCCGAGAGTCGTGGTTTTAAACCATGTGAAGAAGCCAATATAGATGCTGTTATCATGGGTGCCATAGCAGCTTCCATAATAGAAACCTCAGTTTCTATACCCTGTCCTTTTAAGAATACTTTATATAAAACAAAAAAGAAAGCTGGCATTAGTATCAGTTTAAAGAACAAACCTAGTGCAAGAAAACTCCAATGTTTACTTTTAACATCTATTTTAAGTTGCATACCTACAGCAACGAGTGCTACGGGAGTTACCGTATTACCAAGTCTTAATAATACAGACTGTACATCGGTTATAAAATCATAATTAAATGTATTCATACATACCCCTAAAAAAAAAGCAATGAAAGGAGGGAAAAACAGTATTTTTTTTGCCATCGCCGCTGTACCTGTTGCGCCTTTAGAGTAGGCTGCTGCCACAATTATACCTAGCGTAGCCATTACCACAAATGTACCTGGCTGGTCTACTATAATAGCCGTTTCAAGTCCTTCCTTTCCGTATAATGCTTCTATTACAGGAAATCCTACAAAAGAAGTATTACCCAAACCTCCTGTAAGTATAAGGCAGCCTGTAAGCTTTCGCGACCATCCAAAAATTTTACCTAAAACAACAAAGAATATAAAAGCTAGTAAAAAACCAACCCATGCCACACCTAAAGGGTACAACAGTTTTATGCTTGCTTCTATTTTTGGAATATAGTATAAAGCTAAACCTGGTAATGATATATAAATTACAAATTGGTTAAGTGCTACATAAGCATTAGGTGGAAATGCTTTTACGCGTTGCAAGCCTACGCCTGCTAGCATACAAACGAATATTAGGATAATACTGTCCAAAGGAAGGTGTTATTATAAATTGCTGTCAAATTTACAGTTATTAACCAATATGCTAAGCAAAAAGAGAATAAATGTGAGAATTGTTACAATGCAACACCCTATATCTTATAGCACAATATATGAATACTAAATATACGTTATAGAATTTTAATCATCCCAATCAAAATCCTTATTTTTACTGTACTTAAAGTAATACAGTGACTAAACACAAAAATCACCATACCGCACTACATGAAAAAGATGGCATTAGCCGTCCTGAAAGCGTTAGTGTAACATCTATAGCAAATATTACACAGCTAAGAAAAAAGCAACCTACTGCTGACGAATTAGTTAAAGGTATACTAGAACATAATAAAACAGCACTAAGCCGTGCCATAACACTTGTAGAGAGTACCAACCCTACCCATCTTGAAAAAGCAATGGCGGTTATAAATCAATGTCTTCCTTATGCTAATAAATCTGTACGAATAGGTATTACAGGAGTACCAGGAGTAGGTAAAAGTACTTTTATAGAAGCTTTTGGGAAACACCTTACAAGCTTAGGGCGAAAAGTAGCTGTGCTGGCTGTAGACCCCAGTAGCTCTATGTCGCATGGTAGTATACTAGGCGATAAAACCCGTATGGAAGAACTGGTTAAAGATGAAAATGCCTACATTAGACCTTCGGCATCGGGCGATACACTAGGCGGTGTAGCACGAAAAACCCGAGAAGCCATTATTCTTTGCGAAGCTTGTGGTTTTGATACTATAATTATTGAAACTGTAGGTGTAGGACAAAGCGAAACTGCCGTGCATAGCATGGTCGATTTTTTCCTATTATTAAAAATAGCTGGTGCAGGCGATGAGTTGCAAGGCATTAAGCGTGGTATTATGGAAATGGCAGACTTGATAGTTATTAATAAAGCCGATGGTGATAACATTAAAAAAGCAAAATTAGCGAAAACGGAGTTTAATCGGGCATTGCATTTATTCCCCGCCAAGAGTTCGGGGTGGCAGCCTAAAGTGAGTACATGTAGTGCCATTACTCATGATGGTATAGCCGATGTATGGCAAGTAGTAAACGAGTATTTTGAAATGGTAAAAGACAATCATTATTTTGATGCAAAACGTGCCGACCAAAACCGTTACTGGCTTACCGAAACAATTAACGAACAACTAAAAAGTAGTTTTTATGCTCGTGAAGATATCACTCCGCTACTGGAACAATATAAAAAAGCAGTGCAAAACAACGAACTTTCGCCGTTTGCAGCCGCACAATTTTTATTGGAAAAATATTTTGAGAAGTAAGTTATTTTGTCATTCTGAATGTAGCGCAGCAGAATGAAGAATCTAAAATAAATAAGAGATTCTTCACTACATTTCATTTCGTTCAGAATGACAAACTGAATACTGCAACTGTAAACTGATTATTATTTATTGCTTCTCGTAGCGCTCCATTTCGCGATCATAAAAAGCATTAGACTGTTCTATAAGCTTTTCCATTTCAACCTCTAATTCATTCTCATCTAAATCATCGGCTTCTTCCATTATCTCTACCTCATCATCTTTAAGGTTAATTATAAAACGAGGATAATCTAAATGAATGATAAATATATCTTCAGGATGATCAGTATTATCGGCAAGTACAAATTTTGGTAATTCCATAATAGTTATAAAGTTTGAATGTCTAAAGTCGTAAAGTAAAAACTACGCCCCTTGACTAATAAGTTTCTTAGTTAAATAATTAAAGCGAATATACAAAAATAATGCAGCAGCTGTAAGCCCCGCAAGTAATCCTATCCATATTCCTGCTGCTCCTAATGAAGTATATAAGCCTAAATATAATGATATAGGGAAACCAATAATCCAATAGGATATAAATGTAAGTATAGTTGGTATTTTTACATCTTGTAAGCCCCGTAATGCGCCAAGTACTACCACTTGTATACCATCAGATATTTGGAAAACAGCTGCAACAAGCAGTAATTGTGCTGCTATTTTTATTACTACGGCATTCTCTGCAAGCAATGCCTCGTCAGTCATGTCTAAGAAAAACTGTGGTAGATAGTTATGAAAAATAACAAACAATAAAGCAAACACAATTTCTATTATTACAGACAGTAAAAAAATAGATCGTGCTACCAATAATAATTTTTTATAATCTTTCAATCCCTTTTGGTTACCCACTCGTATCATAGAAGCCACACTTAATCCCATAGCAAACATAAATGTCATACTAGCTAAGCTAAGTGCTATTTGATTGGCTGCTTGGCTAGATTTACCTATGTAACCTGATAACCAAACTGCCATAGTAAACAAGGCTACTTCAAAAAACATTTGCATAGACGATGGTAGTCCTAATGCAGTAATTCTGCGTAACATTGATTTTTTAATTTCGCTAAAACTAAAGTTGGTAAAATATATTTTTAGCTGCTCATTTTTAGCTAGTATATAGTGCATATATACTAGCATAAATATTCTTGATACTACTGTACCTAAAGCAGCACCAATAATACCCATTTCAGGAAAAATCCATATACCATATATAAGGAAGTAATTGACTATTACATTGATAACATTAGATATAATTACCGCATACATAGCATATTTAGTAAGCGATAAACCATCGGCAAACTGCTTATACCCCTGAAATATAACCATTGGTAATAATGAGAATGCCACCCAATCTATATAAGGCGCAGCAAGTGTAACTACTTCTTCAGGCTGACTCATTAAGTACATTAATGGCTTAGCAAACCACACTATACCAAAAAGAAAAACCCCTAATATGGTACATAAAAATAATCCGTGATGAAAAACAGTACGTACTTTACCTGTATTTTTCTCAGCATCATACTGTGCTACTATGGGTGTTATAGCAGTAGAAAAACCAATACCTACTGACATAGCTATAAACACCATACTATTACCTAGCGAAGCTGCAGCAAGTTCGGCTGCCCCAAGCTTACCTACCATAATATTGTCTATAATACCCGTTATAGTATGCCCTAGCATACCTAGTATTACAGGCCAAGCCAAGCGTATATTGTATTGAAATTCTTTTGTGTAAGTGGATAATTTCACTATTTCTGCAATTTTTGGCAAATGTAAGCAGAAGAAACGAATCAACACTCTTAATCTCATTTGTTTATCAATTTGAAAATCAGCAAATTAATAGCTATTTTTTCGTATTTTAATAAATTATTCCCAAATAATTAACATAAAATTAGAAATACATTCAAATTATACCTAGTAATTTTACTCTATCAAAAACACAATTAATATGAAAAAAAACATGATTTTTAAAGGTTTAATACTTGGAGTATTATTCTTTTTAGGTACAAGTAACATTTTTGCACAGGAAATTAACGGAACATCTAATGAGTCAATCAATAATTACGACCAAAAATTCCGTTTAGGGTTTGGGCTTAATGCAGGTCCAGCAATAGGCGATTATTTTAATCTTGCTTTAGGTGGCGACGTAAGATTGCAGTATGATCTTACCCAAAGAACATCATTAACACTTACTACAGGGTACACTCATTTATTTAGTGAAGAAGATTATATTGACGATTTAGGCTATATCCCTGTAAAAGCAGGTTTTAAGGCTTTTGTATTAGAAGATAACTTTTATGTATTAGGTGAAGTAGGTGCCGGATTTGCGGTAACTAATGATTATAATGAAACTACCTTTATATGGGCTCCAGGGGTAGGGTATGCTAATGAATACATAGACCTGAGCGTACGTTATGAGGGTATGAATGATTTTAAAACTGACCAAGTGGCACTTCGACTAGCTTATGGTTTCAAGTTATAACAGGTTGATAAATAACACCAAAAACTAAAACACAATAACTCGTTTTATAGAAACCTATACCTTTAAACTGGTATAGGTTTTTTATTTTTGTTATAACATCACATACTAATCAATCTAACTCTTCACTCGCCAGTTTTCTTTTATAAATATTTATATTCTCTAATACTTTTTCATCAACTTCTGGTTCATGAATATCATATTTTTGTAATTCATCAAGAATTATTTTAGCCACAAAATAACGAGAAGCCTTTTTATCATCTGCCGGAATTACATACCATGGGGCGTGTGGTGTTGATGTTTTTTTTAAAGCATCTTCATAATACTCCTGATATTTATCCCACAATTCACGCTCTTGAAGATCACCAGGCGAAAACTTCCAATTATGACTTTTCAGTTCAAGCCTACGTAGTAATCTTTGTCTTTGTTCTTCTTTGCTAAGATGCAAGAAAAACTTTAAAACTATTGTACCATTCTCAGCAAGGTGCTTTTCGAAGTTATTAATCGATTCTATTCGGTTCTTCCAAAAATCATCAGTTACGTCTTCTACTTTTTCAATACCAGGCATATTTTCTTTTAACAAATACTCAGGGTGCACTCTTGTTACAATTACATTTTCATAATGCGAACGGTTAAACACCCCAAATTTACCGCGCTGTGGCAATGCTTCATAATGTCGCCACAAATAATCATGACGAAGCTCTTGCGATGTAGGTTGCTTAAAGCTGTATACCATTACCCCTCGGGCGTTAAAATATTTAAAAATTTCACGAATAAGACTGTCTTTACCCGAAGTGTCCATTCCTTGAAGGCATATCAGTACACTATAACGATTATTAGCATACATAGCCTCTTGCAATTTACTAAGATCTTTACTTACCTCCTTAAGCGCATCTTTCTTTTCATCATCCTTAGTATCGTTATTTATTAAAGTTGGTTGTTCTTTTAGCGATGTAGTTTTACTTACTTTAAATTCTCTAGTATCCACATGTTTCATAAGTGAAATATTTTATCTTTATCCTAAATGTAAGAATTTATATCCTTACACCGTTATCTATAAAATTAATATTATGCAAAAGTTTCAGTTGCAACTACTTTTCCGCATTATTGGTATTGGTTCGGCTTCAGGACTATTCTTTAATGGCAATTCATTGTTTCTAATATCAGATAACAGTCATATACTTTATGAATACCACATTGACAGTAAAAAGCTAGACAAAACAGCACTTGTATCTAAAGAATATACCGGACCTCTAGAAAATATACCCAAACAAGATAAAGCAGACTATGAAGCATTGGCGGTAAAAGGTAATGACTTATACCTATTTGGGTCAGGCTCTACAGAGAACCGAAATAGTATAGGGCATATTAATATCGAAACTAAAGAAGTTTTTCCGCACCTTGATGCCACTGACTTATATCTTACCATGCAAAGTTTTGGCGAAATAAGTCCTGATAATTTTAATATAGAAGCTACTGTTAATGATGGTAACACTTGGTACTTATTGCAACGCGGTAATGGCACATCGGGGCAAAACGGAATTTTTACGCTTGAAGGTGATATATCTGATATGTTTTTCCAGATTATTTATAACCCTATCAAGTTACCCAAAATTGGCGGAGCGCAAACAGGTTTTACTGATGCCGTTAAAGTGGGCGATAAACTTTACTTTATAGCTGCTGCCGAAAAATCAGGTTCTACCTATCTTGATGGTGAAGTAACCGGAACAATCATAGGGACTATAGATATTGAAACCATGAAGCTGGGCGATACCCAAATTATAGGGAAAAACAAGTTTGAAGGTATTACCCTTTATAACGATAATGATAAAACATTAGAGTTTTTACTTTGTGAAGATAAAGACAGCGACGAAGCTGTATCTGATATTTATAAAATAACGATTGATAAGTAAGACGTAAAGTTTACAGTCGCAGTGTTCAGTCACGGTAAAAATCTGCTAACTGAGAATATTAACTGCGGCTGAAAACTTTTCACTCCCTCTCCCAACCTTTTGTAACATTTGCTGCTCTATATAAACAAAGAGACATTATTGTGATAGACGAAAAACTCATAGCAGCATGCAAGAAGATGCACCGAGATGCCCAACGGCAGGTGTATGAACTTATGGCACCCAAGCTGTACCATACATGCAAAAGGTACTTAAAACGGGAAGAACTGATAGAGGAGGCAATGGCCGATGCCTTTTATACCATCTTTACCAAACTGGATCAACTGAAAGAAAGTAAAGCCTTTGAAGCATGGGCGCGCAAAATTGCCGTAAACCAATGCTTACTGAGCTTAAAGCGTAACGTGAACTTTAATATTTATATTGAAGACATGGCTGTGGGAGCAGAACCATCTGAAAGCCAATCGGTCGGGCTGGAAGAAGAAGATCTGCTGAAATTACTCACACACTTACCCGAAGGATGCAAAACAGTATTTAACCTTTTTGCCATCGAGGGCTATTCGCACAAAGAAATAGCCACTATGCTGAACATTAGTGAGGGAACTTCGAAATCACAATTAAATGTCTCCCGAACAAAACTCAAAGAATTGGTAAACACTATTTATTATCAAAACGTGAACAGCAATGGAAAATAAAGATAAAATATACGAACAGTTTAAAGAAGCTGCGGAACAAGCCGAACAAAAAAGCTTTGATCGTATGGAAGCCGTATGGAACCGTGTAGAGGAAAAACTGGACAACAAAAAGAAACGTCGCGCCATAGCTTGGTGGAAATATACTGGCGTAGCTGCACTGCTCCTGTTGTTCATTAGCATAGGGAATCTTATTATAAATAATAACCCTAATGTTATAATAAACCCTAACACAACACCCGAAAATAATGTAACGGTTATAGATACTCAAAAAATAAATGAAACTTTTAATCCTAAGCATGAAAAAGTAATCGAAGAAGAGGTTGTTGTAACTCAACCTGCCGTTACACCTACATCTGGTAATAAAAATGTTTCAGATTCGGTATATAAGATGAAGGCAGCGCGGTTTACAACTGCTAAAGAAATAGATAATCCTGAGTACGCTCTTAAAACAAAAGCGATAAAAGAAAAAAGCGTTATACAATCATATACTAAACAACTTAATCCTGATGGTACAATTACATTTACAGGTACTGTAGCTGATAAAATAGGTCCTTTACCTGGAGCATCAATTGTCGTGAAAGGAACCAACAATACAATTAAATCAGATATAGATGGTAAATTTTCAATAAATGTTAAGTCTGGCGATATGTTAATTGTTTCATATGTTAGTTTCGATTCAAAAGAGGTAGTAGCTGACTTATCAAATAATAATACTAATGTCGTTTTAGAAGGTGTAGAATTAGAGTCAGTAATTGTAGATAAATACCGTTCGACTACTCAAAGAAAGAAAGCTAAAAAGATTACAACGTTATCTTCGCAAGGATATGTTAATAACCAATCATATTACAACTCTGCGATTATAAGTCCTAATGCTTCTAATCAATATCCTGCGGTTACTTCTAATCGTTATCCTGTAGAAGCTGATAAAAAACAAGATGGACGTGTGGCAGCAGCTATAACAACATTGTCTGTTGAAGAAGTGGAAGACAGAGCCAATGCCTCATTAATTCAAAATCTCCAAGGACAGGTAGCTGGGCTTAATATTGGCACAGACTCGGAACAACCCGGTGCAGATAGTACTATAATACTACGTGGCGTGGGTACTATAAACGGTACTATAGAACCATTGTTTGTTGTAGATGGAATACCTGTAGATGAAGATGGTTTTAGGAGTATTAGTCAAAACGATATAGCATCCTATAACATTCTAAAAGATGCTGCAGCAACTTCTATATATGGTAACCGCGGAGCAAATGGTGTAATTGTTATTACTACTAAAAGCGGAAATTATAGTGGAGATGGAAACTACAATATACAGCAAGTACAGGGAGACCGTGAGGAGATAAGGAGAAAAATTCGCGAAATAAACACGACACCACGTACTGACAAACCGCTGTATATAATAGACGGAGTCCCTGTTGATGAGGAAACTTTTAATAGCTTAAACAGCGATGAGATTTCTGATCTCAAAATATTAAAAGACCCTTATCTAACGGCGGTATATGGTAGCAAAGGTAAAAATGGTGTAGTGATAATTAATACTAACAAAATAATTGTTCATAAACATAATATTGACAATGAAGAAGATGTTAATAGTCTACAAGAAATTAAACCAAATGCTAAAATTCAGATAGACCAAGAAGACTACGAGTCTTTTGAAGAAAATGAGTTTGAAAACCCTGCTATAGCACCGCTTTCAACATTCTCGATAGATGTAGATAATGCTTCTTATACCAATGTACGCCGTTTCCTGAATAACGGGCAAACTGTTCCTAAAGATGCAGTACGTATAGAAGAAATGATTAACTTCTTTAAATATCAGTATCCGCAACCAACAGGCGATGAACCATTCTCTATCAATACCGAGTATAGTGATGCGCCTTGGAACAAGAAACACAAATTATTGAAAATAGGTTTAAAAGGTGTTGATATACCAACACAAGATCTACCTGCTTCTAACTTTGTATTCTTAATTGATGTATCAGGCTCAATGAACAGTAGTAATAAACTACCCTTACTAAAAGAATCGATGAAACTTTTGGTAAACCAAATGCGCGAGGAGGACAGGATTGCAATTGTGGTATATGCTGGCGCAGCAGGTTTAGTATTACCATCTACAAGTGGAGCAGAGAAAAGTAAAATTATAGCAGCCTTAGATGAGTTAGAATCTGGAGGCAGTACCGCAGGTGGCGCAGGTATAGAACTTGCCTACAAAACGGCGCAGGAGAACTTTATTAAAAAAGGAAACAACTGCGTAATATTGGCTACCGATGGCGACTTTAATGTAGGAGCATCATCTAACGGTGATATGCAAACACTTATTGAGGAAAAGCGTAAAAGTGGAGTATTTCTTACCTGTTTGGGTTACGGTATGGGTAACTATAAAGATTCTAAAATGGAAATATTAGCCGATAAAGGTAATGGTAACTATGCCTACATAGACACTATGCAGGAAGCCGACCGTTTTCTTCAAAAAGAATTTAAAGGTTCTATGTATGCCATCGCTAAAGATGTAAAGATACAAATTGAGTTTAACCCTAAGCACGTACAATCCTACCGCCTTATAGGGTATGAAAACCGTAAACTACGCGATGAAGACTTCGCTAACGATGCCATTGATGCGGGAGAATTAGGAAGCGGTCATACCGTTACTGCGCTATACGAAATAATTCCTGTAGGAGTAAATAGCAACTTCTTCACCCCTACCCCTGAACTAAAATACAGTCAGCCGAATGCAGTAGCAGGTAATTATAGTGATGAGCTTGCCACAATAAAATTCCGTCATAAAAAACCAGATGAAGATGTGAGTAAAGAAACGGTTAAGGTAATTCCTAATGTTGCTGTACCATTATACAATGCTTCAGGCGACTTTAAGTTTGCTGCTGCAGTAGCATGGTTCGGGTTAAAACTAAGGGATAGCGAATTGATACAGAATAAGGAATCTGATGCTATCAAAAAACTGGCAAAAGAAGGTTTATATAATGATCCCGAAGACTATAGAGCAGAATTTATACGACTCGTAAATAGAGTAGAATAATCAATAATTTTAGTTGTAGGTTTAGTTAAATTGAAAAAGCCCCCTGCGTTTCCTTGCAGGGGTTTTTGCTTTTTATGTTGGAATTAAACTATGATTTGCAAAACAAATAGGATAATTTATTCTTTGTAAAAAAGTTATACTTTTACTAAGAAAATACAATAAAAATGAAAAAAGGTTTACTATTTATGGTCATAACATTGTTTTCTATGTGCCTATTTGTATTTGGTATCCCTATCGATATTTTATCCAAAAACAGTACACTCCTAACATTAATCAGTACTATTATATGTACTATACTATTTGCCTATACCATATTATATTTTTTCCAAAAGAAAATTGAAGAAAAACCTGATAATAATGACAGCAATGATGATAGTGGATTAGCTTTCTTTGGACTAATTATTTTGTTTCTGTTTGGTTTCGGAGCTTTTCAAATTGCAAATTCAATAAATGTAAAGGAGAAAGAGCTGCAAAAAAATGGCAAGCTTGTTATTGCAACAGTTACTGACGTAATTTCTTTCGAAGAATATATAAAACTTGAGTTTTTGTTAGAAAATGGTTCTAAATATACTGCTAAAGTAGATGTTTCTGCCGACGAACTCCCTAAATACTATAAAAATAAGAAAGTTCCGATCGTATATTCTAAAAAATATTTTTCTATTGTAAAGATTCTAAAAAATGATAAAGAATTAAGCGAATATTCTAATAATGCATCCAGAGATTTGAACTTAAATGATCTTGTAAAATTATTTGAATTTGATTCAGACGTAAAAGTTACTGAGTATCTTAATACAATAAATCTAAATTGGACAAATGAAACATATGATGGTTTGAATGGAACTTATTATAATTTGGTTAGAGATATTAGTATAGAAATAGATAGTAATCAAATTACTTACATTCATTCGAAATATGAAGTAGAACTTTTTGATGATGAGCTTAAACAGTTAGGATTTACCTCAAATAGTAGTGAAGGAGTTAAGTTTTATAATAATGACACCTATATCATAATGAAAAAATTAGAACGAATTAAAAATAAAAGATCTGAAGATTTTGTTGAAGATGATATCTTATCTGAGAGGCGAAGTATAACAATAGTTTCTATAATCAAAAAATAGAGTTTATAGTAAATACAAAAGGGACTACATGTTATTGTACTCCCTTTTATTATTATTGCGACTATAAACTGATCTTTATTTCTCTATCTCTCGCAAGTTTTCCATTTTTTTATGTTCAAGAAAATCTTTAATACCTTCAAAGTGTTCTTTAACGCGCTTATTACCAAACTCAAACACTTTGGTTACCAGCCCATCAAGAAAATCCCTGTCGTGCGATACTAATATCAATGTGCCATCAAAAGCTTTCAGAGCATCTTTAATAATATCTTTAGTTTTCATATCCAAGTGATTGGTAGGTTCATCCAGTATCAAAACATTAACAGGCTCAAGCAATAACTTTATCATGGCTAGTCTTGTTTTCTCTCCACCCGAAAGTACTTTTACTTTCTTAGTAGTATCATCGCCACTAAACATAAAAGCACCTAGCAGGTTTTTTATTTGTGTACGTATATCACCTACTGCAATCTGGTCTATGGTTTCAAATACAGTTAGGTTCTCATCAAGCATGGCTGCTTGGTTTTGGGCAAAATAACCTATCTGTACGTTATGTCCTACTTCCAGCTTACCTTCAAAGTCAATTTCGCTCATTATGGCTTTTACCATAGTCGATTTACCCTCGCCATTTTTACCTACAAAAGCAAGTTTTTGCCCTCGCTCTATAACCATAGAAGCATCTTTAAATACTACATGGTCGCCGTATGATATAGACAGCTCGTTAACCACAACAGGATACTGCCCCGAACGTGGTGCAGGTGGAAATTTAAGCTTTAATGCCGATGTATCTATCTCATCTACCTCAACCATTACCAATTTTTCAAGCATTTTTACGCGCGACTGTACTTGTAAAGTTTTAGAGTACGTTCCTTTAAAACGTTCTATAAACTCCGTATTCTCGGCAATCATCTTTTGCTGCTCTTCATATGCCTTTTGCTGATGCGCTCGGCGGTCTTTACGCAACTCTAAGTAATGCGAATATTTGGCTTTATAATCATAAATGCGCCCCATAGTAACCTCTATAGTACGTGTAGTAATATTGTCTACAAAAGCGCGGTCATGACTAATAACCACTACAGCTTTGGCATCATTTACCAAAAAGTCTTCCAGCCATTGAATACTCTCAATATCCATGTGGTTGGTAGGCTCATCTAGTAATATCAGGTCGGGTTTTTGTAATAATATCTTTGCAAGCTCGATACGCATACGCCATCCTCCACTAAATTCAGAGGTTGACCGAGTAAAATCTTCACGAGTAAAGCCCATACCTTTTAGTACTTTTTCTACCTCTGCCTCATAATTTACCTCTTCTATGGCATAAAATTTCTCGCTAAGTTCTGATACTCTTTCTATAATTTTATAATACTCGTCCGATTCATAATCAGTACGTACCGTAAGTTCTTCATTTAAAGCATCAATCTCAGCTTTCATTTTGAAGATTTCCGCAAATGCTTTTGAAGTTTCTTCAAACACTGTAGCGTTATCTTCTGTCAGCAAATGCTGTGGTAAATAGGCTATAACCGTACCTTTAGGCGCAGAGACAGCTCCCGACGAAGGTTTGCTAACGCCTGCTATAATTTTCAGCAGGGTCGATTTTCCCGCACCGTTTTTACCCATCAGGGCTATTTTATCTGTTTCGTTTATAGAAAAAGAAACATCGCTAAAAAGTGTAGTACCTCCAAACTGTACCGAAAGTGAATCTGCTGTAATCATTTACATCAATTTTTTAAAGCGGCAAAGATAGAATAATTAGCCTACTAAGCAATTGGAATTGCTTTGATAAAGCCATGAAAAACAATTATATTTGTTAGGTTATAAATAATAATATTGTGACGAAAGGTTTTTATAAAACGGCTATATTTTTCGGGTTAAGCATGTTTATTATAAATGGTGTTATTTTCCCTTTACTGGATGGTAAAGAGATGACTATTCAAAAACTCGCTTTAGGTTTACTTATTTGGGTAGGGTTTAGCGGATTTACATTTGCTTATATAATGCACCGAAAACCAAAGAAAAAAAATTGAAATGATAAAACAAATATGGTTAGGAATACTTTGGGGTTTACTGTTATATATAGTAACTATGATTGTATTCCCGCTAATTGATGGAGAAAAGCTTTCTTACTATAAATTACTTATAGGTATTCCGGTATGGGTTGTAGTAGGAATTAGTATTGAATATCTTTTTAATAAAAAGAATAAAAAAGATCGTAAATAAGAAAATCTTAATTAGAATTATTTATTTCATACCATGCACACATCTCTCCTTCTCCATAATCAAAATTTTCTATAAACTTCAATCCCGATTTTTCGAGTGCACGACGAGAGGCAATATGTTCTACCATTGCGCAAGCGTTTATTTTTTCTAATTTTAGTTTGTTAAAACCATAATCTACAAAAAATAAAGCTGATTCGGTAGCATAACCATTACCCCAGTATTTTTTCATGAAACGATACCCTACATCATAAAACTGAGCATAATCATTTACATTATGCTCTAATTTTAAACCTGCCCAGCCTATAAACTCATTCGTTTCTTTCAGGATAACAGCCATACGCCCAATACCATTATCTTGATATTGTTGCCTGATGCTTTTAATATAATCTCTACTCTGTTCTATATTCGTTACTGGATTATTACCCAAATAACGATGTACTTCGGGATCAGAATCTAAAGAAAACATAGCTTCGTCATCCCTTGGGAGAAGCTCCCGATAGTATAAGCGTTCAGACTGTAACATTAGTAATATAAACTTAAGCCCCTATAATACCTGTTGCCTTTGCAACATCTTCTTCATTTACAAATATTTGTACCGTTTGTCCAAAAGAACCAAACCCTGCTAGTGTAGCCGACTCGATATTGTCTTTTATAATAGTGCTTATACCTGCTTCTTCTAGTTTAGCTTGTACAGACTGTGCCATAATTTCGCTGCCACCATATACTTTTACCATTGCCATATTGTTGTAATTTATTAGGATTATTACTCTTGTTCTTCTTGAGCTTCTTTATTATCTTCTTCTTCAAATTCAAAAAATAATGGTTCTATCATTATTCTATCAGCTAAAGACTCTACACGCTCGGTAATATCATCTGTAAAAAAGATACGTTGTGTTTTAACAATCCCATCTGACATTCGCATCACCTTAGTATCATGCCTTACTTTGAGTATTACATTAGCATCATCTAATATAAACATTTTGAGACGGTTTACATCAAATCCTGCCGAAGAAAACATATCGCTAAGTGTGCCTGGTGTACCAATAAGTACATCAATACCTACTGATATTTGATTCTTATCATAATCGATATCACCTTGTTCATATACACCATAAACTCTCAAGTCGGTATATTTAGCATATTGTTTAAATAATCCTTCCATTTCGAGTACTTTGGCTTTATCCTGCACTATTACAAGTGCACGCGGCGATTGCTCAAAAGCTTTTTCTAATCGTTGTATAGCATTAATAACAATAGCCGTACTTTTACCCATTCCGTCAGGAGCAGATATTACACAATCAGCACCGCTTTTTATAGTGCCAAACGTTTTTTTCTGTACTATAGTAGGCTCTGTCAACCCTGCTTCTTTAAGACCTTCCAATAGGTCAGTATTTATCTTTTTTAAAAACACGTGGTATAAAAATTAGTAGTGTATATTATTTACTTGCAAAAAGCTTAACATCATTTTCAGAAATTTCGGCACCTCCCAAAATGATAAGGCGCTCTATCACATTACGCAGTTCACGAATATTACCTGTCCAATCATATTCCTGCAATAATTTTACAGCATTATCAGTAAATTGCTTTTGTACTGTTCCCTGCTCTGTAGCTATCTTTTCGGTAAAATGATTTATCAGTAACGGAATATCATCACGTCTGTCGTTAAGTGCAGGTACTTTTACCAATATCACAGCAAGACGGTGGTATAAATCTTCACGAAAACGTCCTTCTTCAATTTCTTTTTTAAGATCTTTATTAGTAGCTGCTACTACACGAACATCAACTTTAATATCCTTATCTGCCCCTACCCTTTGTATCATGCTTTCTTGTAAAGCACGTAATACTTTAGCTTGGGCTGGCAAGCTCATATCGCCTATTTCATCAAGAAATATAGTGCCCTTATGGGCAGCTTCAAATTTCCCAGCTCTGTCTTTTACAGCACTGGTAAACGCGCCTTTAACATGACCAAAAAGCTCACTTTCTATAAGCTCTGAAGGTATTGCTGCGCAATTAACTTCTACAAAGGATGCATCAGAACGTTCACTTTTTTCGTGCAACCAATGCGCTACAAGCTCTTTACCTGTTCCGTTAGGTCCTGTTATCAGTACACGGGCATCGGTTGGAGCTACTTTCTCTATAATTTCTTTTATATGATTGATAGGATCGCTATTACCTACCATCTCATAATTCTTGCTTACTTTCTTTTTCAGTCTTTTATTTTCTACTACCAGTACTTTACGGTCTAACGCATTTCGTACGGTATTTAGTAAGCGATTTAAATCAGGTGGTTTGGATATGTAATCAAAAGCTCCTAAACGCATGGTTTGTATCGCTGTTTCTAGGTCGCCATGCCCAGATATCATTACAAATGGTATTTCGGACTTTATCTTTTTTACAGCCTCTAGTACCTCAACACCATCCATTTTAGGCATTTTAATATCACATAGTACTAAATCATAATCATCATTTTTTATCATTTCAAGCCCTTGTACACCATCTTCAGCTTCTTCAACAATATAAGTATCGCTTTCTTCTGCAAGTATTTTTCCTAATACCCTGCGGATGGTAGCTTCATCTTCTATAATTAATATTTTAGGCATTCTTATTTAGATTATTGATTTTTAGATTATTTAACATACAGATTAGTCACTTTTACCAACCAAAAACTGTTATTAAAATTAATATTTCAGCCACTTAAATATCTCTTTATATGTTGGTTTCTTACCATACATCAAGATACCTATTCGGTATATTTTGGCAGCAAACCATACTACACCAAAAAACGTTCCGAAAAGCAGCACCATAGATGTTATAATTTGCCATAGTGGCACACCAAATGGTATTCGCATCATCATTACTATTGGAGATGTTAGCGGTATCATAGAAAAAACAGTTGCTACAGTACCATGAGGGTCGCTTATTACTGTAAAGAACCCTACATATACACCAAGCATTAAAGGCATGATAATAGGCAGTAAGAATTGTTGTGAATCGGTTTCGCTATCTACAGCAGCCCCAATAGCAGCATAAAGTGAACTGTATAAAAAGAATCCGCCTATAAAAAATATAATAAACGAAATAAATATGGTAAACAATGGTAGTTTTAATATCTCGCTAAGGTATAGTTGCGCGCTACTCATGGCTTCTTGCGACATTGCTGCTGCCTCTGGTTGTGCTGCTGCACCTACCTGAACACCAAATACATTACTGAGTATAAAAAACAACCCAAGCCCTAACACCGTCCATATAAGAAATTGCAATATTCCTGCAAATGAAGTACCTATAATTTTACCCATCATTAGCTTAAATGGCTTTACTGATGAGATGATGATTTCTATAATACGATTGGTTTTTTCTTCGATAACGCTACGCATTACCATATTACCATAAATAATTACAAACATCATGATAAGGTAACCAAACAGTCCGCCTATTATTATTTTAATAATACTTCCTTCTTTAAAGGTTTCCTCTCCCGAAAATTTACTAAGGTGTATGGTAGCTCTTGTTTTTGCCTTTTCAATTTTGTCATAATCAAAACCTAACACTTTAAGGTTATATTTTGTTATCTTATCATTAACGACACTTTCTATATTAGAAACAAAATCGAGGTTAGGGCTATCATTACTAAGATATTCCACCTTGGTGGCAAGCTCTGTTATACTATCAGTTTGAGGTATATAAATTAACCCTTCATAACTTTCGCCTTCAGCAACTTCTTTTTTTGCTGTTTCGAGCGGCATTAAAGAAAGATCGGTATATTTTACATTCTTTGTATCCTTAAAGTCATCTTTAAAAACACCCGCCACATCGTGTATAGCTATTTTGTTAACTTCATCTTTATTTACATTGGCAAGGTAAGCAACTAGTGTACCCATAGCTACTATGAGCAGGGGACTTAGAAACGTCATTACAATAAATGATTTATTGCGCACCTTCGAGTTAAACTCTCGTTTTATAATAAGGGAAAGACTCATACTATTTCTGGCTTACGGTTTGAATAAATATATCGTTTACACTCGGTATTTTCTCTACAAAATGAGTTATGTTACCCTGTTGCATAAGATAGTTAAGTAAATCGCGCGATGTACCGCCTTGTGGTAACGACACCTCAAGTTTAAGTTCATCATCAAGTGTTTTAAAGTCGGCTTTTTTTGTAGTGTATTTAGTACTGATATCAGCCAATAGTCCTTGAAAATTATGTGGTGCAATACCCACTTCAAAGGTGTTGCTTCTGTATTGTCTTTTTACATCGTGTAGCTTACCTTCAATAAGTTTGTTCGATTGATGTATTAACGCAATATCATCGCAAAGTTCCTCTACACTTTCCATCCTGTGGGTAGAAAAAATAATTGTAGCTCCTTTATCTCGCAACTCTAGTATTTCATCCTTAATAAGATTGGCATTAACAGGATCAAAACCACTAAAAGGTTCGTCAAATATTAATAACTTAGGTTGATGCAATACTGTTACTACAAACTGTATTTTTTGCGCCATACCTTTAGAGAGTTCCTGTATTTTTTTATTCCACCAACCTTTTATCTCCAGTTTATCAAACCAGTACTCCAATTGCTTTTTTGCCTCAGCTTTAGACAAGCCTTTAAGTTGCGCTAAGTATAGTGCCTGCTCGCCCACCTTCATACTCTTATACAGCCCTCGTTCTTCGGGCATATACCCTATGTGACCTATATGGTTTGGGTTTAGTTTTTCGCCATCTAGTAATATCTCACCACTATCTGGCATTGTTATCTGGTTTATAATCCGTATAAGTGAGGTTTTACCTGCTCCGTTAGGACCAAGCAATCCATATATACTGCCTTTGGGAACTTGCAGCGAAACATTGTTAAGCGCTGTATAATTGCCATACTGCTTTACAACATTGTTTACTTCTAAAATTGGTTTCATTCAGTTTGTATTGTGATTGGTAAAAATAACAATTATATGGCGTATAAATACCGATAATGTTACAGATTAAAGTAATCAAAATAAAAAAACCCATCCTTATTTACATAAGGATGGGAAAAATTGCTATGAAAAAGAAAAATCCACTAGTTAACTAGTGAAAACCAAATATATAAAATTTTCTTAAATTAAGAAAACATATCTTTAACTTTTTCAAAAAAAGATTTATCCGATTTTTCAGGATGCGGAATAAAGTTTTCGTCTGTAAGTGATTTCTCGAAAAACTGACGTTGTTCTTTATTTAATGCTTTGGGAGTCCACACGTTAACATGAACCAAAAGGTCACCACTACCATAGCTATTTATACTTGGTATACCCTTTCCTTTTAGCCTTAATATTTTGCCCGATTGTATGCCATCTTCTAGTTTTATCCTTACTTTTCCGCCTACAGTTTCTATCTCTTTAGATGTTCCTAATACTGCTTCAGCAAAGCTTATATAAAGGTCTAAATGTAAATTTTCACCCTCACGCTTTAGTGAATCATGTTCTACTTCTTCTATTGCTACAATAAGGTCTCCAGGTATACTATTACCACCTGGCGCATCATTACCCTTACCTGATACTTTCAATTGCATACCATCTGTCACTCCTGCTGGTATTTTTATTGACACTGCATCATCTTGCAGAATCATACCTTGTGCATCGGCTTGTGGTGGTTTGCTTTCTATAATTTGACCAGTACCTCCACACACATGGCAAGTAGATGCTGTTTGCATTCTACCCAATATAGTGTTAGTTATTTTCATTACCTGACCACTACCATTACATGTAGAGCAAGTTTTATAATTAACACCTTGTGCTTGTACCTTTCTTTTTACTTTTACTTTCTTCTCTACGCCATTGGCAACTTCCTCAAGAGTTAGTTTTACCTTTATCCTAAGATTGCTTCCCTTCATCCTGCGTTGACCACCTCCGCCGCCAAAGCCTCCGAATCCGCCTCCGCCACCAAAAGCGCTTCCGAATATATCGCCAAACTGGCTGAATATATCATCCATATTCATACCACCTCCATGGAAACCTCCGCCTCCACCGCCATTTTCGAAAGCTGCATGACCATACTGATCATAACGTGCTTTTTTGTCAGAGTCGCTCAGTACTTCATAAGCCTCTGCTGCCAGCTTAAATTTCTCTTCTGCTTCTTTATCTCCTGGGTTTTTATCAGGGTGATACTCAATTGCTTTTTTCCTGTAGGCTTTTTTCACCTGCTCAGGGGTTGCACTTTTATCTATACCTAATATTTCGTAAAAATCTTTCTTCATTGCTTTGTTTTGCTTACACTTTAGAAATTAACAATTAGTTACCCAATACTACTTTAGGGAAACGTATTATTTTATCGCCAAGTTTGTATCCTTTTTCTATAACATCTACAATCTTCCCTTTTAACTTATCCGAAGGTGCTGGTATTTGTGTTATAGCTTCAGCAAAATCAGCATCAAAATTGTCGCCTGCTTTTAACTCCACTTGCTCTAACCCTTTAGATTTAAGCGTATCGCTAAATTTATTATGTATCAACTCTACACCTTTTAACAATAACTCATCTTCTGATTTTGCAATCTCTGCAAGCGCTCTATCAAAATCGTCCATTACAGGAAGTAATGCTAAAAGCACCTCCTGATTGGCTGTTTTAAACAACTCCATTCTTTCTTTAGAGGTTCTCTTTTTGTAGTTTTCAAATTCTGCAAAAAGGCGTAAAAACTTATCTTTCTCTTTAGCCAGTTCTTCTCTCAACTTCTCTTCCTCAGTAAGTTCCTCTGCCGACGGTATACCCGCTTCGTTTTCTGTTACTGTTTCGTTTTCTGCGGCTATATTTTCGTTTATACTTTCTTTCTCTTTGCTTTCAGAATTATCTTGGCTCATATTTTTAAATATTTTCTTGAACATTTATTTTTCATATTGTTATATCGGGATTGCAAAAGTATTGCCAAAAGTGTAATAATGTCAAATTGTCACAGGTATTATTTACTTTCTTAAAGATATATAATAACCAATATTACTACGATCTATAGAATGAGCGCAAATGTACCATTTGGTATCTTGATTTTTATAAAAAGATAATATAGAAAAGAGGAATATTACTGAAGTAAAAAACAAGGAAATATTTTGCAGTAAAAATACTGCTAAACATCATGAAAAAACACCTATTTAATCCTTTTTTAAAGCTTGTCGTACTGCTTTTTCTAGAGAAAGATATTCGAATTGATAGCCTTCGCTTATTACTTTTTTTGCGCTGACATTCTGACTGCTAAGTAATATTATATGCATTTTACCAAGTATAAGCTGAAGCATAAATTTTGGCACGTTGGGCAAAAAGTAAGGAGTATCGAGTACTCTTGCAATAGTTTTCATTAACTCATTATTTGTAACAGGATAAGGCGCAACAGCGTTATACACACCATTTAACTCTTTTTCTAGCACGAGCATGTACATATTTACTAAATCGTGTATATGTATCCATGACTGCATTTGTTTTCCGCTACCAAGTGCCGCACCAAGCCCATATTTTACAGGTCTTGCCATTTCTATAAGTGCACCTCCTTTACCCGAAAGCACTATACCTGTTCGCATTTTGGCAACTTTAATCCCTAATGTTGTTATTTCACCTACAGCTTGTTCCCAT
Source organism: Flavobacterium arcticum (assembly GCF_003344925.1). Lineage (NCBI taxonomy): Bacteria > Pseudomonadati > Bacteroidota > Flavobacteriia > Flavobacteriales > Flavobacteriaceae > Flavobacterium > Flavobacterium arcticum. The sequence goes on from NZ_CP031188.1 coordinate 77,070, forward strand.
TTTTCGACTACACGACCCAAAAAAGAATTATCGACCTCAGTATCCGATTCAGAGTAAACTTTATCTAAACTATCTGGATATATACCTATAGCAGAAGCCGCTATAAAGTGAGTTACTGTATTTTCTTTCTTTTTAAGTAAATCATATAAAATTTTTGTAGATAACACTCGGCTTTCTACTATTTCCTGTCTGTATGCTTTAGTCCATCGTTTAGCAACCGAAGCACCAGCTAGATGTATAATGGCATCTACATCATTTATACAATTATCATCTATAACTCCGCTTGCAGGATTCCAGTAATAGCCTTGGTATTCTTGCTTACTTTGAATTTTACTTTTCGAAGTAGTAAGATAATTAATATGAATATCGTTTTTAAGCAACAGTGATACCAATTCGGTACCAACAAGTCCCGTAGCTCCTGTGATTAAAACTCTCATAAATTATTTTTATACAAAGATAAGACCACTAAATTACAATTAGTTATCAAAAAAAATGTTTAACTATTGTTTGTGATTTGTTTTAATTATAGCCTATTTAGCTTTTATACTCCACTCAAATTCCATTTGCGATACTTGGTCGCCTTTCTCATCAACACCTATAGATGTCATCCAAAAGGTTTGCCCCTCACCTGTAGCAATTGCTTTTTGTATGGCTTCTTCTAGTTTGTGACCATCATTACAAGTAAAAGTAATGCGCCCTGTGGCTTTTTTAGTAAAATTACCTTTATTATTGGCTACTAACATCGATATTTTTTTTCCGCTTTTTTTTATTTGATACATTACGAGTGCACCTGTAGTAAGCTCGGCAGCCATAGCCTGTACTGCAAAATACATTGATTTAAAAGGATTTTGATTAAACCACTTGTGCTTTACTGTAACAACGCATTTTCTAGTAGTAATTTGCTTTACCCTTACCCCACTCCAGTAAGCCGAGGGAAGTTTAAAAAAGAGAAATGTATTTAATTTTGATGGTGTAAATTCCATAAAGCATCTGATTTTACTGCTAATATAAGCATATTACACCAATTTCTCTCATAATTTCAATTTGTTAAAATTATGTTAATATTTAGTACTTTGTATTGCATAATACCTTTTTTAGAACATATATTTGCATAGAATATTAATAGCCAATATAATATACTATGGTAACAACAGCAGATAAGAACGCAGCAACATTAATGCAAATCAGTGCATTATCGCAATATTTTATTCCATTTGGCAACTTGATTTTCCCTACTTTATTATGGAGTTTAGAAAAGAAAGAGTCTGAATTTATAGATGAGAGTGGAAAACAAGCTATAAATTTTCAGTTGAGCCTACTACTTTATTTTATGCTATTATTAATAATCTCTATACCTGCTATAGTATATAGTGTTCTTGATGGTGTAAGCTTAACGCTGGGAAGTGAAAAAGACTGGGTCATAGAACAGTTTACAGCAGGAAAAATAACAAGTATAGTAGCAATAGCTGTAGTAACAGTACTACTTTTTGCAGCATTAAAAGTAATGGAGTTCTTTCTTATAGTATATGCAGCCGTAAAAAACAGTAATGGAGAAGTATATAATTTTCCTTTAACTATAAAATTTATAAAATAATCAGTTAATCAATCGCCTATTATAGGCAAGTTCAATCATCAATCAAATTAATCATCATCAATCATCAATCAAAAACGAACAATTATGAAAACAATGTTATTTATGGCTGTATTAGCCTTTACAGGAGTAAGTGCATCAGCCCAAAATGAAGAAACAAGAAACGTGAAAAACTTTACTAACATCGAGGTTCAAAATGGTATCGAGGTAATTTTTACCCACAGCGATACAGAGTTGGTAAGTGTAACTTCTTCAGAGAAAGACAACTTAAATTATGTAGTTACAAAATGTAAAGGAAAGGTGCTTAAAGTTTACATTAATGAAGAGGCAGAGAATGCAACATCTAAAGTTTCAGAAAAAATAATAGTCTATATTTCTGACAATAACACCTCGGCTATAACAGCTTCATCTGGTGCTGTAGTAAAGGTTTCAAACCAAATTAATGTTCCCCAGCTTACGGTAATACTAAAAACAGGAGCTACATTTTCTGGAAAAATAAATACTACCGAAAAATGTACTATTAAAGCATATTCGGGCTCAGGATTTAAGGGTAGTATTATAACAGGTAAACTTAAAACAGATATTACAGAGGGTGCTTATGTACAGTTAAATGGGCATGCCGAAAAAGCATCAGTATTTTGTAGTGGTGGTACACTAGCAGCAGATAAATTTAATTGCGATAATGTAGAGATATGGGCAAGACGAATGTCGGCTATAGCTATAAATGTAGAAGACAGTATTAAAATAGATACAGATAAAACATCTGCAGTTACTTATTTTGGACATCCTGATGAAATATACTTTGGAGATGATACCTTTGCTTTAAGAAAAAACTAAAACAGTGGTTATGGAAACAGCCACTTACAGATATAATGAAACGATAGTAAATATAAAGCCTATGAATATTGAGAACACAAAGGCACAGATGCGTAAAGGGGTTTTAGAGTTTTGCATCCTCTCGGTACTTAAAGAGAAGGACGCTTATACATCAGAAATATTAGATACCCTTAAAAACGCTAAACTGCTTGTAGTAGAAGGTACCGTTTACCCACTACTAACAAGATTGAAAAACGACGGATTACTCAGTTATCGCTGGGAAGAATCGACATCAGGACCACCAAGAAAATATTATGGACTTACTGATGAAGGAAAAGAATTTTTAAAAGAATTGAGTATAACCTGGACGGAGCTTTCCGATGCAGTAAATATCATAACTATCCAAAAAGCATAGCCATGAACAAAACAGTAAGTATAAATTTAGGAGGTCTTTTCTTTCATATAGATGAGAATGCCTATCAAAAATTAAATCACTATTTTGATGCTATAAGAAGCTCTCTATTACCTGATGGTAAAGATGAGATAATGAATGACATCGAAAGCAGGATTGCAGAGCTTTTAATAGAGAAGCTTAAAAATGATAAGCAAGTAGTGGGTATGCGTGAAGTAGAAGAAGTTATCGAAGTAATGGGGCAACCTGAAGATTACAGGTTAGATGATGACGGTACTACAGAAAAAGCTGAAAAAGATAATGACTATTATGTGCCTCCAGGATATAGTTCAAAGCGTACTCGAAAATTTTTTAGAGATGGCGAAAAGTCTATAATTAGCGGTGTTTGTGCTGGTATTGCTCATTATTTTAGAATCGACCCATTATGGGTTAGAATTATTTTCATCCTATCGTTATTTATATCATTTGGTACTAGTGTTATTATTTATATAATACTATCTATACTAATACCTAAGGCAATAACTACTACTGAAAAGCTTGAAATGACAGGCGACCCTATAAACATATCGAACATTGAACGTAAGGTGCGTGAGGAATTTGATGCATTAGGCAAAAAAATAAAAAATGTAGATTATGACAAATTAGGTGCTAATGCAAAATCAGGAGCAGAAAATTTGGGAAACGGTTTCGAAAAAGTTTTGATGGGTATTTTTAAAGGCTTCTCTAAACTAATAGGTGCATTAATTACTATATTCTCTGCTTTATCATTAGTAGGTCTTGTTATAGCATTTTTTACTATGCTATTTACCTCTTCTATGCAAACATCATTATTTTACCCGTATGCTGATGGAGTTAATTATACCGATTTACCTATATGGTTAGCAGGTTTGTTTGGTCTTTTAGCCGTAGGAATACCATTGTTCTGCTTATTATTACTTGGTCTTAAAATTTTGATAGAAAATCTAAGATCTATAGGAAGCTTAGCAAAATATACTTTACTAGCACTATGGATTACTTCTATAGCGGGTATTGTTTACATAAGTATATCTGTAGGAAATGAAATTAGCCATGAAGGCAAAACCTTTGTTAGAGAAGATATAAATATTACTAAAAACGATACTCTTAATTTAAAATTTAAGTATAATAATTACTTTGATAAGTCATGGCATAGTGGAGATGGCTTCCGTATTACCCAAGACATAGAAGGTAATGACATTATATACTCTAACGATGTTAGACTGTATGTAATGAAAACAGATGAAGCAGAACCTTACCTACAAGTAGAAAAAATATCATTAGGCAAGTCTATATCTGAAGCAAGAAAAAGAGCCGAATTTATAAACTATAATTTTCAGATAGAAGGTAATAATCTAGTTCTTGATAATTACCTTACTACAGAGACTAGCCAAAAATATAGAAATCAAAGTATTGAGATTTTTCTTTACCTACCAGAAGGTATTCACTTTAAACCAGACAGTAGTGTAAAACATTATGATGCTACAAGAAACTCATTCTTTGACCTTTGGTATGACTCTGAAAACATTTATCGTATGGATAAAAACAAGGTAGAATGTATTACTTGTAATGAGAATGAAGAAGAAACAGAAGAAATAAAAGAAACAGAAAGAGTAAAAATAGAAGTACATGGTCAATTAGAAATACCTAAACAAATAGAAGAGGCTATAAGAATAGAACGTACTGAAAAACGAGAGAAGCCTGAAAAGCCTGAAAAGCCAGAGAAACGTGAAAAGCCTGAAAAATTTAACTTATAGGAGTTATTAATCAAAAAAAGATAATCATGATAAAAATTATAGTTCATGTAGCCAAAATAATAATTACCTTAATAACCTCTCTACTATTAAGCTCATGTATATTTAGTGATAAAAGTGGTAATAGCGGCGTTTTTTATGAGAAAGTTAAAGGTACTGGTAATGTAGTAACGCAAGACCGCGATATTACCCAAAATTTCACTTACATAGCTGCTAGCAATGATCTTGAGGTAATAATAGAACAAAGTAATCAAACAAGTGTAGCTGTAGAAAGTGATGAAAATTTACAAGAGCATATAAAAACAGAAGTAAAAGACAATGAATTAAAAATTTATACCGATGCTAGTATAACTAATGCCAGTATAAAAAAAATAATAGTGCGTATGCCCATAATAAAAGGTATATCCTCTTCTAGTAGTGCGTCAATAACAACTAATATGACTCTAAAAGCAGAGACACTTAATCTTTCTTCTAGTAGTGGTAGTAGCATAAATATTACTATAGATACTAAAAATGTTACTTGTGAAGCTAGTAGTGGCAGCGAAATTGTGGTGTCTGGTAACACCAACCAGCTTACAACAGATACATCTAGCGGAAGCTCATTAAATGCAAAAGAGCTTACTGCTGAAAATGTTATAGCAGAAGCGTCTAGCGGCAGTAGTACAAGTGTTAATCCGCAAGAAAGTCTTGACGCAGAAGCCTCGAGTGGAGGTAGTATTAAATATATAAATACTCCCAAACGTCTTGATAGAGATACATCCTCTGGAGGGAGTGTTTATAAAGGCTAAAAATTACCCTTATAACATGCCTTGCCAAAACAGCATATATTCTAATAACAAAAAACATCAGCATACGCTGGTGTTTTTTTATATATTTGCGACATCCGACACCCAAAAACATATATAATGAAGAATGTATTTATAGTACTACTCGCAATACTTTGTTCTACAGCAACACTCGCGCAGAAAAAAGAAAGAATAAAAGGCTCTAAAACCGTAACAGTTACCCAGAAAGAAGTAGGTGCGTTTGACAACCTAGAGATAGAAGATAATTTTGAAGTTTTTTTAGTAAAAGGTGATGTAGAAGCACTAGAAGTAGATGCTGATGATAACTTGCATGAAATAGTTGCTGCTGAAATGTATGGTAGCACATTAAGAATAACAACTACTAAAAATGTAACTAACTCTAAAAAACTAAGCGTAAGGATTACTTATACTGAGAAGCTAACAAATATTACCGCCAAACATGAGGTAGTACTTAATGCACTTACAAGCCTAGAACTTGATAATATTACTGTAAAAAATTTAGACTACTCAAAATCGTACCTCAACGTAAAATCTAAAAACTTTAGTTTAATAATGGATGATAAAACCAAAGCTGAAGTAAACATACAAGCAGATAGTACTGCTATTATACTTAGTAAAAATGCCGACTTAAAAGCACTAGTAGTTACAAAAGATGCTAAAATAGATTTATACCAAAAAGCTGCTGCTGATATAGAAGGTGATGCTACAAAAGCAAAAATACGTCTTGATAATAACGCTGAGTTAGATAGTAAAAAATTCACAATAAAATCGCTAGATATTTTAGCAGAAGGATACAGTAATTGTAATGTACTGGCAACTGAAACTATAAGTATCTCGGCAAGTGGAAAAACAGAAATTCAGCTATACGGAACACCGAAAATAGAAATAAAGTCTTTTACCGAAAATGCAACCTTATATAAAAAAGACTAAATAACCTTAAGTCATAAAAAAAGCAGTACCAAATTGGTACTGCTTTTTTTTATAGTTTAAGTTAGCTATTAATGATCGCCAAGCGTTGTTAAATAACGCTCTGCATCAAGTGCAGACATACAGCCTGATCCTGCTGCTGTAATAGCTTGTCTGTAATCTTTATCTTGAACATCACCACATGCAAAAACACCTGGTATATTAGTTTTGGTTGTTTTTCCTGTTGTAAATAAATACCCTGTTTCATCCATATCTAGTTGCCCTTTAAAGATATCGGTATTAGGCTTATGCCCTATCGCAATAAATAATCCTGTTATAGCAATCTCTGATTTTTCATTGGTCTGATTATTTACAACTCTAAGTCCTTCTACCACTTGCTCGCCAAGTACTTCATCAACCTCACTGTTATAAAGTACCGTAAGGTTTGGTGTGTTTTCTACACGGTGTTGCATTGCTTTAGATGCTCTCATATAATCTTTACGTACTAGCATAGTAACACTTTTACAAATGTTAGCCAAATATGTTGCTTCTTCGGCAGCAGTATCTCCTGCCCCTACTATAGCTACATCTTGCCCTTTGTAAAAGAAACCATCACAAACAGCACATGCCGAAACACCACCACCTCTAAGGCGTTGCTCACTTGGTAAACCAAGATATTTGGCTGTTGCACCTGTTGCAATTATTACTGTATGGGCATGTACTTCTTTATTATTATCTATAATAACCTTATGCCACCCACCTACTTCTTTACTAAACTCAACCTTGGTAGCCATACCAATGCGCACTTGTGTACCAAAACGTTCTGCTTGTTGCTGTAAATGCAACATCATTGTAGGACCATCAATACCTTCAGGGTATCCAGGAAAGTTATCAACTTCGGTTGTAGTAGTCAGTTGTCCTCCAGGCTCCATTCCTGTATACATTACAGGTTTCATATCTGCTCTAGCAGCATATATTGCTGCTGTATAACCAGCAGGACCAGAGCCTATAATAAGGCATTTAATTTTTTCTATAGTTGTATCAGACATAGTATTTTGTTGCTAATGTTTGTATTACTGCAAATGTAAGTTTTTAATTAAATAAGACCTACCCAAAAGTATCAGTTTTGATTATCTGTAAATAAAATAATGCTATTGTTTTGTAAAATAAATATTAATAGTATATTTGCACCCTCGTTACAACAGCAATATAATTGTAATGTATTCGGGGTGTAGCGTAGCCCGGTCATCGCGCCTGCTTTGGGAGCAGGAGGTCGCAGGTTCGAATCCTGCCACCCCGACAAAAGCTGAACACTTAGTGTTCAGCTTTTTTTGTTTTTAGATTGTTCATACAATACTATAGAAGAACGGTATGTAAGATCTAAAAAAAAATTATACCACGATACCTCCTTAAAAAGTTAATTTTATTTCAACAAAAAATTTACTGTGATAAAACATACAGAATAGCCACAAAAAATGTAATAATTTCAAACAATAAGATTACATTTATCTTTAGCTTTCAAAATGCTTATTAGAGATTTTTTCTATAAACTCAACTTTATCTATAGTTATATTTTAGAGCGATACATTTTGATGAAAATTTAAAAACTATAAAATGAACAAATTTAATTTACTTTTTATTACGGTATTACTTGTAATAGGCTGTAATACCAAGACACAGAAAATGCCAGTGTCCAAAAATAATATCGTTACTGAAGATGCTAATTCTTCTAAAATCAAGGTGTTTAATTTTGGGACTTTTCATATGGCTGGTACCTCCGATGCTCATAAAACAGAGTTTGATGAAAATGATGTAAAAAGTAAATCTGAGACATACGAAATTGCAAAAATGATTGCCAAATTTAAGCCTACAGTAATATGTGTCGAAAGAGAACCTTCAGAAAACGAAAACATGAATAAAGATTATCAGTTGTTTTTAAACAATGATAAGCACTTGCCAAATTACCCTGGAGAGATAGGTCTAATTGCATATCAAGTAGGTAAACTTACTAATGTAAAAAAAATCTACTGCATTGATGAACAAGAAACCGCACAATACAACTATAATATTACTAATGAGCTTGAAAACCCTATTGATAGTATTACTTCTAAAATGTACCTAAAACATACTTTTGCTAACTTAGCCGAAACAGATAAACTATCTACTCTAGAAAAACTAAGAAGCTTTAACACACAAGAATTTTATGATTTATCTATCAATCTAAATGCTGATATTCTTTCATATACGGCTACCAAAAATCATTTTGAAGGAGCCGATGAAGCTGCTAAGTTTTACAGAAGAAATCTTAGAATATACTCAAATCTCAACCAAATACCATTATCTAAAAATGATAGGGTTTTTATTATAATGGGTACTGCACATGCTGCTTTTTTAAATGAATTTTTAAAACGAAGTCCTAAATATGAAACCGTTAATGTGTTAGACTATCTTAAATAATTTAATATAAAATTTAGAACTAATTTTATTAGCTTTTTATTGTTTAGTTATACAAAACATACCTATTGGTAATCTAAATATCAAATTAATATTCTTAGTTAACGGCTACACTCAGTTTTACCCAAAAGCTTTCTAACTACAATACTGATAATGAATTATTAAAAAGAGACAAAGAAAAATTACTCGAAAGTTTAGCCCCATAAAGTAACTTATTAGAAGTTTGAAAAAACATCCTAGACTATGGAAGATAAATCTCCAAAAACTGGAAAAAACAGAGGTAAAAGTTCTGAAGATGAAAAAGCATTTGGTACGCTAAAAGAACAAAATAAGCTACAAGAAGGACTGATAGACATGCACTACTTATTAAGTAGAGATTATCCTGCAAAATCTTCACTAGCATTAGTTGGCAATCGATACCGACTTACTAAACGACAGTTACTTGCGCTACAAGGTATGTCGTGTTCAGAAAGTGATATTCAAAATAGAAAGCAGAAAGAATTAACTCCTCCCGAATTAAAAAACAAGACAATTTACTTAGATGGTTTTAATATCTTAATACTATTAGAAACAGTATTATCTGGAGGTTTTGTTTTTAAAGGACTTGATGAATGTTACCGCGATGTATCATCAGTACATGGTACATACAGGAAAGTAAACCAAACAGAAGAAGTCTTACAGTTAGTTGGAAAAACACTCGAAAAATTAGAGATCAAAAAAGTAGTCTGGGTTTTTGACACCCCAGTTTCCAATAGTGGTAAACTAAAAACATTGGCTTACGAATTAGCTGAAAAGTATCATTTTTCATGGGATACCTATCTGGAGTATAATCCTGATAAATTTCTAGTGCAAGGGAATAAGTTAATATGCAGTTCGGATGCATGGATATTAAATGAGTGCTCACAATGGTTTAACCTAGGAGCTTATATCATAAATAATATATACCCTGAAAGTAAATCTTCTAATATTATTATATAAGTGTATATATAGCTAACTATAGTTTATCGTATTAAAGAAAAATGAGCTTTAAACTCTTTACTGTTACCATCAGATGAAATATAAGAAATGGTAAACCAATAATCTGTAGCTGGGAGAATTTCGCCATCAAATGTGCCATCCCAACCTACTGTACCAGGTATAACAGACCCTACTACTTTACCATATCTATCAAATATATAAATATTAGTATTTGATCTACCTCTTAACCCTTCTATAAACCAAGTATCGCGAACACCATCGCCATTAGGGCTAAAGAAGCGTGGATAATTTAGTGCATATATTACTTCAGTAGAAGAGCCACAACCGTTTTTATCTCTCACAGTTACACTATACTCTCCTTGTTCTATACCTGTAAATATAGCTTCGTCTTGAAAAGCACCATCATTCAGTTGATATTCATAATCACCTGAACCTCCTAAAACAGTAATGGTTATTGACTGCCTACGGTTAAAGTCTTCGCCTACTACTACATTTACTATTGCCTGAGAAGATACCGATACAATTGCTGTAGCACTACCCGTACACCCTAATGCTATATTGGTTACATCTACACTATATTCTCCTGGTTCAGTTACCGTAATATATCCATCTGTATTGGGCAACTCTGTACTGCCATTATACCAAACAAAACTATATTGGTCTATCGAGAGTCCTGTATTTAATTCAGCATTAGCATATTCTCCTGTTTCTATATCAAGACATATAAAAGTATCAAAAAGTTGTGGTCTTGGTGCACCTACTATCCAAACAGATAACTCGGCTACTGCAGCACATTCATTAGGATTTTGTACTGTATAATATACAATTACATTACCCGATGAAATAGCTGTTAATTCGCCCGTATCGCTTATGGTAGCTCTATCTTCATTACTTACTGACCACGTTCCTCCTATAGTGGCATTTGTAAACTGTGCTGTACTTGTTTCACAAACCTGCAAAGGTCCATCTATTATACCAGGGTCTGAAGTTGCTAACTGAGGGTATATCTCTACAGTATCACTAGCAGTACAACCATCTAAATTTCTTACTGTTATAGTATATATTCCTGGTACTAGGTTAGTAAAAACAGGACTTGGCTGAAAAGATATATTATTTATACTGTATTTAATCCCCTCTCCTACTGGTGCATCTACCGTTATAAGACCTCTCGAATTATCGCAATCAGTCTGCACTACATTTAGGGTAGGTACAGCTGGTACCTCGGGAGCGTTATGTATCGTTAAAGGCAATGACATTACTGTACACCCCACAGCATTTTGTACTGTTACATTGTAAATCATTCCAGGTGTTAAACCTGTAAAATCAGTATTCGATTGATAATTTATTCCGTCTATACTATAAGTAAGTCCCGCCCCTATTGGCGATGTAACTGTAATAGTACCTGTTGGCGTATCGCAAGTAGGTTGTATTGCAGTAATAACAGGTTGTTGTGGTATCGTTAGCGAAGAGCTTATAATTATAGGGTTAGTTACAGAGATACAACCAACGTTATTTTTTACAGTTAGAGTATAACTACCTTGTGCTAAACCTGAAATTACAGGGTTTGGTTGAAAATTAATACCATCTATACTGTAAGTAAGACCTACTCCAGTAGGACTGTTTACTGTAATTGTACCCGTAGCCGAACCACAATCAGGTTGCGATACTGTAACATCAGCTATCGCTGGCATATCAGGTGCAGGATATACACTAATAGAAGAACCTGCTATACAGCCATCTGCATTTTTAACCAAAATAGTATATGTGCCAGGTATGAGCCCTGTAAATAATATTCCGCTCTGGAAAGTAATACCATCTATACTATAAGTATATGATGCTCCTAAAGGCGAACTCACTGCTATAGTACCTAATGCTGTAGAGCAGTCTGGTTGTACTGCCGAAAGCTGTGGCGATGGTACAGGTGTTAATGGTGCATCTATATTATAAGTAGCAGAAGTAGAGGAACATCCGAAACTATTCATTGCTATTATTGAATAACTACCTTGTAAAAGTCCAGAAAACACATTACTTGCCTGATAATTAACACCATCTATACTATATGTAAAACCTGCTCCTACTGGAAAGTTTACCGTTAATGTTCCTAAAAGTGCGCTACAACTAGGTTGTGTTACAACTACATTAGGTACGGGCGGTGTAGGCGGCTGCGAATTAACCTGTATACTGGTCGTAGCCATACAGCCATCTGTATTTTGTATTGTTATGGTATAGGTATCTGGCAAGACATCATTAAAAATAGTACTAGACTGATAATCTATACCGTTAATACTATAGGTATATTGTGTACCTACAGGAGCATCTATAGTAATCGTTCCTGTAGCTACTGTACAAGTAGGCTGTATTACCGAAACTTGTGGTGTGGGTACTGGTACGGGGGCTAAATCTATATCGAAATTTCCTGAAGTAGAGGAACACCCAAAACTATTCATTACTGTTACCGAATAACTACCTTGAGAAAGTCCAGAAAAAACAGTACTCGCCTGATAATTTATACCATCTATACTATAAGTAAACTCTGTACCTATAGGCGAGCTTACTGTTAATATGCCTGAGAGAACATCACAATCGGGTTGTGTTATAACTACGTCTGGTGTAGGTGGTGTAGGTGGTTGTGGGTTAACTAATATATTAGTAGTATTCATACAACCATCGGTGTTTTGTACTGTTATAGTATAATTACCTGATACAACATCATTAAACACTGTACTAGACTGATAATCTATATCATTAATACTATAGGTATATTGAGCTCCTATCGGAGCGTTTACAGTAACTGTTGCTGTTGCTACTGTACAAGTAGGTTGTGCTATAGCTACATCAGGAACAATAGGTGTTACCAATACAGGATCTATAATTGCAGAGTCATATTCTGTGATACAACCTGTAGCATTTTGCACATAAAGCGTATATGTACCCGATGGTACTGTTGTAAATACAGCTTCTGGCTGATAATTAGTTCCATCTATACTATAGGTATAGTCTGCTCCTAATGGGCTGTTTATAGTTATAGTACCTGTAGTTATAAAACAATCAGGCTGCACTAATGTAAAATCAGGTGTACCTGGTACTGGATCTATAGTTATTGGTACGCTGCTATTACCAGCTGTATTACAAGAGTTAGCAACAACTGTATAAACTACGTTATAATCACCAGGGGTACTTGTAGCAGGATCTATTTCTCCCGTTACAGCATCTATAGTAAGACCACTTTCGGCGGTATAAGTACCTCCTGCAGTAAATCCTGTTGCGGGCTGTGGCTGCACTTCGGTACTGCCAAAACATACTGATGCAGGCAATGTAAAATCGGTAACAGGGTCACCAAGACCATTTACTGTAACAACTATAAGCGCTGCAATACTTTCGCATCCAGTGGGTGCTACCTGACTTACATAATAATTAGTAGTTCCTACTACAGCGGTACTAGGTACAGGTGGAGCGCCTGCAAACCAACTAGCAGTATTTCCTGGTAATACCTCTGCTGTAAGTGCAGTAGCTGTTTCGCCTTGGCAATACACTACGTTTGCTACTACAGGTGGTGGTACAGAGTCTCCTGAGAATGATATTTCGAGTGTAGTAACACAATATTGTGTAACCCAATCATAATAATAAAGTCCTTCTGAAGTAAAACCTGATATAGTTGTACTATTACTTGATGCATCGGTTATTGTGGTAGTTGACGGGTTATCACTATGTGCCATCCATGTACCTGTACCTGCTGCTTCTACACTGGCTATTAAATCTCCACAATCCATATAATACGGGTTAGGCGAAAGTATACCATTGTTAGCTGTAAAGGTTATAGCATCAAGATAATTACCTACACTCGCGCCTCCTACACTAGAAACTGATTGAAATATAAAACGAGTCACGGTTTGTCCGGCAGGCACATCATATGTACCTGTATTATAACTCCATGCGGTATTACTTGTAGTTACAGAGGCTCCTACTGGAGTATAAGGACCGCCTGGTGGTCCTGCTAAAAGCTGACAAGTATCTGTACCCTGACGACCGCGATGGGCAAAACCATAAGAAAAGGTTGTAACTTCTGGTGTTTGGTAATCCTGATATACACCTGACACTAAATTTGCATTAAGTTCTATAAACTGATTACCACTATAAGCTGGTACATTTTCATAATTAGGAACAGGCCAAAACTCCATCATTTGGTCTGATGCCGTTGTACGCCAACCCTGTACTACATTATGATTAAGAAAAATAGGGTAATTAGTTACAGGAGGAGGGGCTGGGGACTCAAAATCAAAATTAATTGTCGTAATAACACAGTCAGACTGATTATTATCTGATGGCGGCGGCGGTGTAGTAACACACACACTAAATGTTGTTGCTGTAAGCGAAGGAGTTGTTGTATTGAAATAAAGTCTTAGTTTATATGTTTCTCCTACAGTAAGTGAAGTAGCATTTATTACATTATTAATACTGCAATATACCTGAGTAAAAGTACTACAATCTGCTCCTTCATAAATTACCATTGCTACTGGTTGGGGTGTGCCAGTAAAATTAGAAAGAGATACTGTATGTGATGTTGATGTTGCCACAAACTGATACCAAATATCGCCTGTTGTAGCAACAGTACATGTATTGCCCTCTGGTGAAACTGTGGCAGCAGAAAAAGATGTTGTAGCTATACTTGTACAACTTTGCCCAGAGTTTACTGTGAGTACTGTAGCATTACCACACTCATCATTTACAGGAACAAAAGTTGTTGCATAGGAAAAAGTATTCCCTACTATAAGAAGTAGAGTATATAAAAACAAAGTATTTTTATTCATGGTTAGGCAATTTGGTATTAAAACTATGTTAAAAACATAACATAAACAAAATACCCTACCTCTATTAACAAATAAATCTTAAAAAGTTATAGTTTTATGTTCATAAAAAACAAAACTCCCTTTATCAAATTGATAAAAGGGAGTTGCTATAAGTATCTCTTTTAGTTTTTAATAAACTACTTTCTTAGTTACAGTACCTCTATTAGTAGTAACATTCACGATAAGCACCTGCTGATCAGAGTTTAAATTACTTACTATTAATTGGCTTGCATTTACATTATTATTAGTATATAATGTTCTTCCTCTCATATCATAAACATTTACTGCTGTAATATCAAGTGTACCTGCATCAATGTTTATATCATTGTTAGTTTGGTAAACTACTACTTCGTTAGGATTAAAGCCTGAATTTTTAGTACTAAGGTATGCCTGATTGTATACTATTGCAAACCTGTTATTATTAGTACCTGCTTGTGTAGTAAAACTATACCCTCTATCATTAAGATTGATAAGTTGCCCTGTTACATAATCGATAAGGTAAATATCCTGACCTTCTGTAAACAATCCATCTACATGATCAAGGCTTATAGTATAGTTACCTGCCCTTTCGGCATAAAAACCTACAGCTACACTGTCTGTTATAGCAAATTCAGGTCTTGCTTGTACAGTTAAATTAACATCGTTTGCTATTGTATATAGCTCTACAGGGTTACCTACAAGGAGCATTTTACCGTCCCAACCATAATCAAGACCTAAAGTCATATCAGGATTATAAACAATTGACATTTGACTAAATTCACCTTCAGTGGTAAGATTTAACCAAATACGAGAACTTTTTTGTACTTGCTGTTCTACCCTAAAAAACTGACCATTGTTTACCGGCATACGCATAGCGTTGTTGAAAGCAAGTGAACCTGCCGTTGCTTGAACAAAAAAGCCTTGACCTGGATTTATAACCCAATCGTCTGAATCCCCTATAAATGTGCTCGAACCTGTATCGCCTCCAGCTGCTTCATTAGCAGTATAAGCAGCAAGGGTTATTGTAGCATAAGTAGTTGCATCGGGATCATTTCGTTTTCTCCAGAAATATAACGCTGACCCCTCATCAATTACACCTGTATTAGCCGCATAAAAAGCTGCAATATTTATAGGTGACGGATATGGATTACCTACAAGGTTATAACCATTTAATGCTGTTTCCATAGGTACAGTTATTGTACCGTTATTTACCTCTCCTTCAAAGATACCTGTCCAAACTTCACCGGGTGTTTCTTCGTCTACAAAATCAACATGGTTATTTGGTGTGCGTATTAGGTATCCGTACCCAGGTTTAAAGCTATTTGCCCCTGGTGCTATTGCTGTATAAAGATCTGTTGACTCATCATAATCATAAAAACGATTGGTTAATGTTTGTGGTGAAAAAGCTAATAAATTTTGACCTGTTACTGGAGCAGACCATAAAGAATAATCAAGTCTATATAATGGTGAGCTATTTTTTTGTACTTGTAACGCTACACTATTAACTGCGTTTGGGTTGGTTTGAATAAGGTTTGCATTATTTTCTATTATAAATGCTGCTGCCGACTGTGTATTGTTTATCTCATTGGCTACTATAAGATTTGTACCCGAAGCTATTACTACAGATCCTCCTGGATTTATTAACATGGTAGATGAGGTAAACTCTCCTTCGGTTGCAGTATTATAAGCCCCCTCTATTATAGCCTTATCAATTACGCTAGGTACAAAACCCGCTGTCCAAACAGCGCCATCCCAAACATTTTCGATCCCCGTTGTTAACATTATAATATTAGAGTCTTCAGAGGTATCAGAATCTGAAACAGCCCTTACTCTATAATAATAATCAGTTTCAGGGTTTAAACCCGTTACTTCATAACTTGTTACACTACCTACATTGAGGTCTTCATAGCCTGTAACATACGTACTAAAATCAGAGGTTGCGCTAACATCGAGCCTATAACTTGTAGCAGCAACAACTAAACCCCAGTTAGCAGTAAAGCTTGCACTAGAAGTATAGGTAGCTGCGGTAGTTACGGGTGTAGTAAGCGCAACATCGCCCCCTAAAGAAATATTATCTATATATACTCTTCTTGATGCTTGACTTGTACTAGTAAAATGTTGTGCTACTCCAAAGTATGATGATGCTGTATAGGTATTGTCAGTTATTGTACTACCCGCAGCAATTGTAGGGGTAGCATCATATGTAAAACCTTCTGAAGTATATAGTTGCCATTCTCCGCTTTCGCTTCTTGTAATTCTAATATTTAAGCCTGCTTCTAGCGCACCATTCCCATAAGAAGTAGTAGATAATTCTCCTAATTCAATAGCTTCTCCAGCTCCAGGTTTTTTCCATAGTTCAATCTTATCACTAGAACCTGTTACTCCTAATTCTAAATAATAACCAGACCATTCTGCTGCTGCAATATCTCCCGAAAAAGCTACATCAGACATTAACACAACTGCAATGTAGTTTGAGTTACTAGGGTTAAAGTCTCCTGTTGCTAAAGAAAATTCCCATTCGCTAACCTCTGTACTTGCCGTCATTAAAGTTATATTACCTTGATTTACGCTTGCTGCAAGAAAAGAACCATCGGTAGTTGCACTTCCTTCAGGAACTACACCATCGGTAATAACAGTAAAAAAAGATGTATCGCCTAACCAAGTAGGATTTGAGGTAAAATTACCATCAGTAAAGTCATCTGTTTGTCCCCATACGGTT
The DNA here is from genome assembly GCF_003344925.1 of Flavobacterium arcticum. Taxonomy (NCBI): domain Bacteria; kingdom Pseudomonadati; phylum Bacteroidota; class Flavobacteriia; order Flavobacteriales; family Flavobacteriaceae; genus Flavobacterium; species Flavobacterium arcticum. Next base: position 94,347 of record NZ_CP031188.1, read on the forward strand.
ACTCCAGATAAAAACAACGCTGCGGAAAATAAAATTTTCCTGAAAAGTGATTTTTTTAACATGGTATATAATGTTTAGTAATTAAGTTGGACTCTAAATTAACTCATTATCAATCAAATAAAATCATTTTTTACATTAACTTAACAAAAACAAAAAACCATATTTAAATAGTTTATAATAAGTGCCTATTTTAGTATTAAGCTAAATAAACACCGTAATACTCTTGCGGTTTAAACTAAACTTATACTCCTAAAAACATAAAAAGCCTGCGCTAGTGCGCAGGCTTTTTTATTATACAGAAAAGTTATTCCGAATATTATGATAATAATTATCTAACAATTTTCTTGGTTACAATACCTTTATTAGTAGTAATATTAACGATTAACACTTGCTGTGCAGACTCTAAATTACTCACTATCAATTCGCTTGCATTTACATCATTATTAGAATATAATGTTCTACCTCTCATATCATAAACGCTTACTGCTGTAATATCAAGTATACCTGCATTAATGTTTATATCACTGTTAGTTTGATATACTACAACTTCGTTAGGTGTTATAGCAAAATCATTACTATCTAAAGCTTGTATAGTGTAAATAATCTCGAAACGTTCATTAAACTGTCCAGCCTCAGTACTAAAAGTATAATCTGCTGCTTTAAGGTTTATTGTTTGCCCTGCTACATTATCTTTTAAGTAAACATCTTGACCTTCTGTAAATAATCCATCTACATGATCTAAGCTTATTGTATAATTACCTGCTGTTTCAACATAGATACCTAAAGCTACTTGGTCTTCTGTATCAAACTCAGGTCTTGCTTGTATAGCAAGAGTAATATCTTGAGCCATTGTGTATATTGTAACAGGACCATCACCTATAATAGATTTACCATCCCATCCGTAATCTAAATCTAAGGTTGTATTAGGATTATATACTATTGCAGTTTGACTAAATTTACCTTCAGTAACAAGGTTTAACCATAAACGAGAACTTTGTTGTTGTGCTTCTTCTGTAGTTCTAAAAAACTGATTATTGTTTACAGGCATACGCATAGCATTATTAAACACTAAAGATCCTCCTGTTGCTTTTACAAAAAATCCTTGTCCTTGGTTTATAACCCACTCATCTGAAATTCCTGTAAAAGTTCCTGAACCTGTGTCTCCTCCTGCAGCACTATTAGCAATATAAGCAGCTAGAGTTATTGAAGCATAAGTCGTTGCATCAGGGTTATTTCGTTTTCTCCAGAAATACAATGCTGAACCTAATTCAAGTGTACCTGAATTGGCTGCATAAAAAGCAGCTATATTTACAGGTGATGGGTAAGGATTACCTACAAGGTTATATCCGTTAAAAGCCGACTCCATAGGTACAGTTACAGTACCATTATTAGGCGTTCCTTCAAATGTTCCTGTCCAAGTCTCTCCTGCTGTTTCTTCATTTACAAAAGACACATGATTGTTTGGCATACGTATTAGGTAACCATAACCTGGCTGAAAGTTATTTGACCCAGGCGTTACTGCCGTAAGTAAATCGGTTGACTCATCATAATCGTAAAAACGATTGGTTAATGTTTGTGGTGAGAAAGCTAGTAAATTTTGACCCGTTACTGGAGCTGACCATAAGCTATAATCTAACCTGTATAATGCCGAGCTATTTTTTTGTACTTGTATATCTCCTGTATTTTCTACATTGTTTACCTGTATAAGGTTAGCGTTATTTTCTACAATGAATGCCGAAGCATCTATATTGTTTACTACCGCTCCTGTAATAGTAATGTTATCACCTGAGGCAATTACAAGACTACCACCTTCATTTATTATAAGTGTAGCAGCTGTAAATGTACCATCTTCGGCTGTATTATATGCTCCTTCTATAATGGCTGCGTCTATAATGGCTGGTGCACTACCTGCTGTCCAAGCATCTCCATTCCATACATTCTCTACAGCTGTAGTTACTTCTATTTCATTAGAGTTTGCAGATGTTTCTGATACAGAAACTGCTCTTACCACATATTTATAATCTGTATCGTCTTCTAATCCTGTTACTTCATAACTAGTTACATCGCCTACATTTAGGTCTTCATACCCTGTAACAAATGATGTAGTAGTACCTCCCTCGGAAGTATGGCTACCTAGATCGTCTACATTATCTACAGGATAACTATCCCACTCACTATTACTATATGATGTAGACGGCCCCATTACTGTTGCTTTTCTTCTTAGCGTAACATCTTCATTTCCTGCACCTACTTTATCAATTAATATAAAGTTCTTATATAAGTTTACATCTTCACTTCCTGTAAAATACACCGCTGTATTTGCAGAACTATATGGTAATAAAACATCTGCTGCAGCTAGTGTTGCTGCTGAGGCTCCATTACTCGCTACTACATAAGTAGCACCATTTGCTAATGTACCTGAAAGAAGGTATTTAGTATCATTACCTCTACTGATAGCATATTGTGATAAATCTACACTACTACCTGTACCATTATAAATTTCGATAGCCTTATTATTCCCTGGGTTATCTCCCTCTACATATTCAGATATGATAAGATCTGAAAGGTCAGTACCCTCAGTTTGTGTAGTAACATCAAGTCTGTAGCTTGTAGCGTCATCTACAGCATTCCAGTTTGCTGTAAAACCAGTAGTTGTAATACTTGTAGCAGCAGTAGCTACTGGTGCATAAAGTGGTGGTGCTACTTCTGTTATAGAAATATCATCTATATACCAATTATCCCCATCATCTTGTTGCATTACAAAAGCCACATATACGGTTTGTCCTTCATAAGCTGTCAAATCAACTGTTCTTTCGCTATAACTATTCGAAAAATCAGATTCACCATAATTTATTACCGTAGTATAAGAGTTATGATCTGTTGGGTTACTCGTTGCTATTTTTATATAATATTCTCCATCATAGTCACTACTATAGTCTTGACTCTCTTGAAATTTAAGTTCTATAGTACCACCTGTTTCTGGAAGCACAATACCTGGAGTTACTAACCAGTCTTCGGCTAATCCGCCTGAAACATTTTCATATTGTACATAAGCTGTACCTTCTGACCCGTTATAAGTATCCGATGTTATACGCTTCCAATCTTCACTTGTACCTAAATTATTTGTACCTCTAAAAGTTGACCAGCAGTTAGCTGGGAATGTTGCATCTTCAAAATCTTCTGAGAATGGTAATGTAAACTCTCCACAAAGTGTTGTAAATGTTACATCGTTACCATATACTGTACCTCCTGCACTCGTTGCATAGGCTCTTGCATAATACTGTGTGCTTGATGATAACCCTGTAACCGAAACAGTATAGGTACCCGAACCGCCTGCTACTGCTGTATAGTTAGTAACACCAGAACCGTCTATTACTGGGCTAGATGATGTGCCTATTACTACACCACGTGCCGTTACTGTAGCACAACCTTCATCTGTTACATCTCCGCCTAGTGTAGCTGAAGCCGTAGCAACATCAGAAGCTGTACTTGTAGCTACTGTTGCGCCTGTGTTTACACCCGTACCCGATACAGCAACATTTGTAGTAGCACTTGTACCACCACCTGTTATTGTAATATTATCGTTATACGATTGTACCACTGTTGGTGTAAAGCGTACAAAAACTTCTTCTAGCAGCTCACCTGCACCATCGGCAGTATAAGTAAGTGTTGTGGTATATGTACCATCTGTTGTGGTAGATAGTGTATATCCTGTAGGAGCCGTTACCACAACATTAGCTGTAGTAAGATTTTCTCCATATAAACCGAAAGAACTTGTTGTTGCTGTTGTATTAATACATATATCGCCAAAAGCTGTAAGCGCATCTGCCGATGTAGTTGGTGCTGTATTAGGTAGTGTTTCTATTTCGGCACCATCTGCGCTTTCTGTGGTTTCTACATTAGCACCATTTCTTGCTTTTGTATAAAAAGCATATTCTGTTTCAGCGGTAAGTCCATTTACTGTTATTGCGCTCCACTCTGTAGCGGTATGCCAAACTGCTGTAGCACCTAGTGTACCGTCAGACTGAACATAAACATCATTCCATAACTCATATATTGCATACTGTGTAGTGGCAGGGTTACCATCTGCTGCTCCTATAGTTATATCGGCAGTAGTAACACTCACGTTACTTGCTACTGGTGTAGTAGGCACTGCTGCCAATGTCCAGAAGGCAACATCGTCGCCTAGCTCTGTACCGGCTACGGCTCTATAATGGTATTGTGTATTTACATCTAGAGAAACAATCGCTTCAAAAGCAGCATCTCCTGTTACTGTAGCAGGATCTCCCGCCTCTGTACTGCCATAACTTGTTGTAGTACCATACTCAAACGATACTGCTGTAGCATCTCCATTAGTTATACTACCATTTAATATTGCCAAATCTGTATCTACATCGCTAACAGCTTCTGTTGTTACTGATGGACCAGCAGGTGCTCCTGCTGTCCATGATATATCATCAATAATAGTTCTATTCCCACCACTATTCACTAATTTAATTGTAACATCCCCTGTTATATTTACATCTACACTAAAAGTGGTAGCAATGGTATTTGATACTGTTATATTACTACCATATTGCACATTATTTACATATACCTTAAGCGTAGAATTTCCACTAAACACACGAGCATATTTGAAACTTAATGTTCCTATACCTCCTATTGTTGTAGTATTTGTTAATATACTAGTACGAAGGGCTATGGCTTTACCATTAAGGCTTTGATCTGTTCTGGCATCATTAGCAGTCCAACCTATTCCATCGTCTCCAGTCCAAGTTCTTGTAGAATAACTGCCAGAACTAGATCCTAGATTAGAAAAAGATTCTGACCCTTGCCCCCAAGACATTACCCCCATAAGCAAGAATGCCGTGGTAAGGAGGATTTTTGTTACGTGTAATTGTAGATTTTTTAGCATCTAAAATAAATTAAATTATGACTAATTGTACGATATTTATTCAATGTGCAAATATATTCATAATATTAATACCTACAAATTAAATTCTTTACCTATTCATCACATTATCATTAACTTAATGTTAAGCCGTTTAACATTAACCTAACAAATAATTAATATTTAAGTAATATAAAATTAATAAAAAACCACCTTTAAGGATGCTAATTGTTTAATTATCAATTGATTATATATACTATTTTTGTTTACACTACAATTATATAAGCGTTACAAAAAAAGCTTCTTGTTTATGTAGAAAAAGAGAGGCTACTACACCATGCCTTTACATTTATTTAAACCACTCTATTTAAACCCCTTAACACTCATAATCTTTTATAACATAATAAAGCCTATACTATTAGGTATAGGCTTTACTGTGGTAATAACTATTTTTTTAGAGTATCTCTATTTTACAGTACTACTTTTTTGGTCACCACACCTTTTGCAGTAGTAATATGTAGTAGCACTACTTGTTGCTGCACATTACAGTCTGTAATGGTAGTTACTGTAGCATTTATACTAGGCTTGGTATAAATAAGCCTTCCTCTAAGGTCGTGTATAGTAACTTGATCTATATCGAGGTTGCCAGCATCTATAGTTATGGTTCCTTCTTTTTGGTAAACTACTACGTCATTAGGCGTTATAGTAAAATTATTACCATCTAAGGCTTGTATGGTATAAATAATCTCGAAACGATTCGTAAACTGCCCTGTTTCGGTAGTAAAGGTATAATCTGCTTCTTTAAGGTTTATTGTTTGATTTGTTACATTGTCTTTTAAGTAAATATCTTGACCATACAGAAAAACACCATCAAAATGGTCTAGACTTATAGTATAGCTGCCAGGAGTAGTCACTTTATACCCTATAACAACCATATCTTCGACCTCAAACTCTGGACGTGTTTGTATAGCTAACTCCATATCCTCTGCAATAGAATATAATGCTACAGGACCATCATCTATAAGTGCTTTACCATCCCAGCCATAATCTATACCTATTGTACCTTGACCAGTATAAGCTATTGCTGCTTGCTTAAATTCGTTTTGGCTTCCTGTAATATTTAACCATAGTCGCGATAGTCTATATATTTCTTGCTGCTCTTCTGCTTGTCTAAAAAACTGTCCGTTATTTACTGCTCGTCTCATGCTATTTTCAAATACAAGTGTACCACCGCTACTGGCTTGCACAAAGAAACCTTGACCAGTGTTAATAACCCAACTTGAAGGGGCACCCACAAAGGTTTCTGATCCTGTATCGCCTCCTGCAGCCGCATTAGCAGTATATGCCGCCTTGGTTATTGTAGCATAAGAACTCACACTATAATCATTTCTTTTTCTCCAAAAATATAATGATGAACCTGGGTCGATAACGCTAACATTTCCATCAAAAAAATCGTGGATATTTATGGCTGATGAATATGGGTTACCTACAAGGTTATATCCATTAAAAACTGATGCTACAGGTACAGTTACAGTACCATTATTTGGTACACCTTCAAATGTACCTGTCCACGCTACCCCTGGCGTTTCATCATCTACATACGCAGGATGATTGTTTGCAACACGTATAAGATAACCATGCCCTACTGTAAAATCAGTTATTTCAGGTGATATTGCATTATATAAATCTGTAGTTTCATTATATTCATAAAAACGATTAGACAATGTTGATGGAGAAAAATCTTTTAAGTTTTGCCCAGCAACAGGCGAAGACCATATTGTATAATCTAACCTATATATTAATGAGGTATTTTTTTGTACTTGTATTGCACCTGAGTTAACCGCATTTGTAATTTGAACCAAGTTAGCATTATTTTCTACCAAAAAGTTTCCGCTTACAACAGTAACAGCTCCATTTAAAGTTATATTATAACCGGACGGTATAACAACCTCTGCATTATTATCAATATTAGCAGTACAACCAAAAAGGTTTGCTTCTTCGTTATAATCTCCTGTAAAGTATATAGTAGTATTTATGTCTGGCACACCATTACTCCATGTAGCACCATTCCATGTTGTTTCTTTTATTGATAATGCTACTGCATCAGTAACTACATCTGAATATGTATGATTTCCTACATTTGCTCTAAAATAAGTTGTCTCATTTATAACACCTATAGTTGCACTATCTAATGTACTACTTGTAACAGCTATTGTTGTAAATGTTGTAAAAGTAGGATCTGTAGAGCGCTCCCATGACAACACATTTCCTGTAAACCCCGTTAAAACCAAATCAGGCGGTAGTGTACCCTCGCATACATCTTGTGCTCCTGTTATTGTACCTGCTACTGGCATTGGCTCGACTACAATTTGTGCAGGAACAGTTTTAGTTGCTCCAAATTTGTCTGTTGCTGTTACTAAAAAATTATATGTTCCTGCTACGGCTGTAGAAGGTGATATTTCATCTCCTGTGGCTGTACCATCTCCTGACCACGAATAAGTATAAGGACCATTACAACCTGTAGCTTCTGCTGTAAGTGTTGCATCATCATCAATAGCATAGCTTCCTTCTCCTGTAACATCTACATCAAAATCACCTTTTACTACACTAAATAGGTTTAAATTCTGTCCTACAGATACATCTACCAATGTAGATAGTCTAACAGTAATTCTATCGACAATACCTGGAGTTATACTTACAGATACAGGAGTATTAGTAGATAATAAACCTAAAACATCTACAGAGAGTAATGAAACAAGACTGTATGATGCTACTTGAGATGTTCCGTTGTATGCTATGATTTGAATATTATTCAAAACCCCTACCTCTAGTAATGCAGGCGGTACGAGAAATTTAATTTGATACTCATCATCAACTGCCGATGCCCCTTCAAAATATACTGTTTGAGATACTGACGCGGCAACACCTAATATACCAATATCTAGTTCAGAGTAATTAGTAATATTAGCATCTATAAGGAATTCAGGATTAGTCACTGCTGTTCCACCAAGATTAAGTAAACCTACTGTTAACCCTGTACTATTATATGACGTATAATTAGCAACGCCACAATCTGCACTACCTGTAATATAAAATGCGTCATACACATTAAGGTCTTTTTGTGTATCTACCCCCACAAGAGATCCTAATGAATTTGTAATACGTATTCTATTATAGGAACTTTGCGGTGTTATCTTTAAAAAATAATCTCCAGAATCGTCTATAACAACCCTAAGTTCTGAGCTTGAAAAATCTGACACAACCCAACTATCTTTTGTAAATATAGTTGTATCATCATTTTTAACCTCTACAGAGATACGCTGATTACCCGACAAAACCCCGCCTGCTATATCAGAAAGTAATTCTCCTAGACTACCACCTAATAAATAAGAAAGTATATCATCTTCCATATCTATTTTAACATAAGACGTAGTGTTTGCTGTAAGTGTTGAAGCAAACTCAAGCTCTATATAACCCGAATAAGCTCCTGCTCCACCTGCAATACCAGAATTAGCTCGTACAGTAGCTGCCGTAGAAAGATTTTCATCTACAGCTTGGGCAACATTATCTACATACGAATCATTAGGAGGGTTAGGGTCTGATGCAAAAGACGAAACCGACTCTGCATAAACTTTAACTTGCGAAAAAGCAGCAAGAATGGGAAAGAAACAGCATATACATAGTAATGCTAATTTAAGTTGACCTTGTTTCATAGTGAAAAAATTTAGTAATTAATATTAATAATCGTGTTAGATGGATTTGAAATTCAATTTTTAACTCACAAATAGCTAAAACATTGATAATCAGATATAAATATACGAAATATAAAATCAACATCAAAAATAAACCACTAAAAACCAGAACGTTACAGCTCACACATTTTCAACACTGCCCAAAAAAACAGCCCTTACGTACCGTAAGGGCTGTTTTTTTTATTATTTTTTACAACTAAAAATTGTCTTTAGAGAATTATCTTTTTAAATATTTTTCCTTTATCGGTGATAATATTGATAATTAAAAGTTGTTGCTGCAATTGAATATTAGATATCACAATAGTACTATCTTGTATATCTTTTTTTGTATAAATAAGACTACCTCTTGCATCATAGATTGTTACATCTTTTAATTCTAAATTACCAGCATCTATAGTTACAACCCCTTCTTTTTGGTAAACTACTACGTCATTAGGCGTTATAGTAAAATTATTACCATCTAAGGCTTGTATGGTATAAATAATCTCGAAACGATTAGTAAACTGCCCTGTTTCGGTAGTAAAGGTATAATCTGCTTCTTTAAGGTTTATTGTTTGATTTGCTACATTGTCTTTTAAGTAAATATCTTGACCTTGCAGGAAAACACCATCAAAATGGTCTAGACTTATAGTATAGCTGCCAGAGATACTTGTGCCATAAGCTATAGGCACTACATCGTTTACTTCAAACTGAGGTCTTGCTTGTATACCAAGTGGTACATCTTCTACAACCGAATATAGCGCTACAACGCCATCGTGAATAAATGCCTTACCATCCCATCCGTAATCTAACCCTAATGTAGTTTGATTACTATAAGTTATAGCCATTTGTTTAAATACACCTTCATCTCCTGTAATATTAAGCCATAATCTAGAAGTTAACGACTCCTCTTGCTGATCCTGTGTAGTTCTAAAAAATTGCCCATTATTAACCCCTACACGCATATCATTATTAAACTCAATACTATTACCCGTTACTTGCACAAAAAATCCTTGTCCAGGATTTATTACCCAGTTAGAAGAATCGCCTATAAAAGTACTAGACCCTGTATCGCCACCCGAAGCAGCATTCATAGTATAAGCAGACTTGGTTACTAGTGCATATGTAGTAGCATTAGGATCGTTTCGTTTCCTCCAAAAATAAAGTGCCGAAGCCCCGTTTATAACACCTGTATTAGCATCATAAAAATCATGGATATTAATTGCCGAAGGGTAAGGATTACCTACTAAATTATAACCATTAAGCGAGTTGGTCGTCGCCACAGTTATATCGCCATTATTAGGTGTTCCTGTAAATGTACCTGTCCATATTGTACCCGGGCTTTCTTCATTTACATAAGCAGGATGATTATTAGGTGTTCTAATAAGGTAACCTGCCCCTGGTATAAAATTATTTTCACTTGGTACTATAGCAGAGTAAAGATCTGCAGCTTCGTCATAATCATAAAAACGATTAGATAATGTTGAAGGAGAAAATTCTTGTAAATTTTGCCCCACAACAGGTGACGACCATAATGTATAATCTAATCTATATAAAGGAGATGAATTTTTCTCTACAATAACATCGCCACTATTTACCACATCGTTAATCTGTATCAAGTTAGCATTATCTTCTATCATGAATACCGCATCTGATGCCACTGAAACTGCATTAGTAACAGTAAGATTACCTCCGCTATTTATAACTAAATTACCTCCTGAAAGCAAAGTAAGACTCTCTACCTCAACAGCATCTCCCGAAGCTATTATAGGTGTAATACTCTGACCGTCTATTGTCACAGCATCTGTAATTACAGGAACACCACCACACCAGTTAAGCTCATTATTCCAATCGTCATCTACCGCACCTGTCCAAGAATTAGGATTTATAGTCACAGTATGTATTGAGGAATATTCCTCTGAACATTCATTACTTTGTACCACTACTCTATAATAGGTAGTAGTTGCTACATTACTTAAACTAAGTGATGTTGTTGTATTCTCTATCTCGGTAACTAATGAACTAAAATCAGAGACAGATGAGGATTCCCATCGTATAACGTTGCCTGTATGCTCTAAAAGGTTTAGTAAACCACTATTTACAGTACTACAAAACTCATTATCTCCTGATATTGATCCACCAACGGTTGTTGGTGTTATAGTAAAAGTAGCTTTGTAATTACTACCGTTATTACCTGCATAAACAGTTCCTCCTTCACATGTTACAGTAGCATCTGAATACACCTCCATCGTGTAATTACCCGCATCGAGACCATTAAGCACATCTGTACTATAAGCAACACTCTCCCATGTTTGGTTTTGCCCTCCACAACCATTATCATATCCACTACTATAATTAAGAGTATTACTCACATAACTACCTGATGGGCTACCTGTAGGGTATACTCTATAATAAATACGAGTACTTGTTAAATCGCAACCGCCACACTTGTATATTTTATGTTCGCCTCCTTTAAATATAAGACCGTTAGTATTCCCTTGACAAAAAGTACCTAGGAATTGCCCATCGAAATCATAATTTCCAGTATCTGCATTAAGATCATAATACAAATCAGCATTACCATTCACTCCAAAAACTATATATGTTTCGTAAAGTCCTGCACTCTGCGCAAATATTTGTGAACAGAACGCACTTATAAATACGAAAAATAAAAATAATTTGATTCTCATAAGTTTAATTCTTAAAATTTTAATTAAAAATAAACTATTTAATTGTTTTGTTAATAACATAAAAATGAAAAACAACAACTATAACGTTTTCGTGTTGATAAATAATTATTTTTAAGCCTATATTTATCAGATATTCAGAGCTTCTAGTGCGGTTTTATCTTATTTAACATGAAGCCAAAAAATCATGCTTTTATGTATTTTTTAATTAAAAAAAGATGTAGTTAATCGATAAAATACATCGTTTTAAAGAAATCATAATATCCAACAAGTATTTTTCTAAATATTTTGCATTATCTTTACAATAAGAAAGAAGAAACCTACTAATAAATCAACAAACACACAACCTAACATGGATTTCATACCGGAATTCTCAATACTTGCTGTACTTTTAGGCATTATTGTAATCTACCTATTTACCGCATCAAAATATAAAAGAAAGAAAACAAGACTTCTTGCAAAGTACCGTAGAGCAAGAAGTAGGTCTTTATATTATCAAGATAAGCTAAGTACTTATATACTTAAGAATGATGCTCAAAATGAAATAATTATCCCAGGAATTACATACGGGCAATTACTAAAAGAGCTTCAAAAACATCATTCGGCCTATCTCTCTGAAAAAAGATATAAAAGGTTAAGACGTAACCCAATACTTATAGGAAAAAACGAAAAAGTATTGCAAATGCAAGAACAGCGTTTAAAAGAAACAGAAGAGAAAATTTCAGTATTAAAAGAAAAATGCCCTGTTTAGAACAGGGCATTTAATATATTATTGAATTAATTATATTAATTCAATTTTACTTTCGCAGAGCGATCAGCAACAATATTCGAGGTGTCATAACCTTCAAATTTTTTAATGTAGCTTCTAAGCGATGTACCAAAACCATCCTTAAAGCCTCTTGTACCATTACTTCTTAAGAATTTTTTTACAGAGCCAGCACCTGCAAGGTGTGCTGCAGCAAGAAGTCCTGATTCGGTAATTTTAATACCATTAATAACCTTACCTTCATACTTAGGTATCTCTCTACGGAGCTCCCACTTATTTTTAGCTAAAAGTGCTTTAAAAGCTCTCTCTTGAAGCTTAGGGCTATTTAAAAATGCCTGAGTATCGGTTATTCCTACTGCTCGCAATGTAACTTTACCAAATTGGTACTTACCCATATAACCGTATGGATTAACTAACTTATATAGTCCTTGAGACTCTTTAGTAGCTACTGCTTGTTTAAAACCGATAAACGATTTTCCAGTAAAAGGAACTGATATTTTTGCGGTTTCGCTTACTGCCGGAACAGTATAATTTAAAACTTCATCCTCCGCCAAATGAAATCCTTCTATTTTACCAAATTGCTTTGCTTCGTTGGGTCTAAAACCCGAACTTACAATTGAAATAATAAGGGCTAAGCCCATAAAATAAATCCATTGTTTTTTAATCATAAAGTTTTATTTCTCATAGTCTGTCACCCTGATGAAATTTACAGGGCGCAAAAGTACAAAAATTTTTTAACCTGATATACAGTGGTTTAACTTTAATTATAATCTTTAACATTTTTGAGCACCTCAAAAACATCATTAAAATTCGCTAAGCTCTTGCAAACATTGATACTAAAGAGACATTGCATAAAATATTATTCTCGCAGTGAAATTTAACAAAAAACAACTTTATAAAAAGAATATTCTCAGTGTTTTTTAACAAATATGAACAAGTGTAATTATCGTTTTATGCCCATTTTTTCTACCCAAGCATGATATTTTTTGCTGTTAGCTTGGTGCTGCGCTCCGGTAACAGCAAACTCATGATAACCAAAATTGGTTACACTTGCACAAAAATAAATATAATTATGCTGTTCTGGATTTAGTACTGCCTCTAGTGCCGAAATATCGGGCATAGCAATAAGACCAGGCGGTACTCCTTGATGCATATAAGTATTATAAGGCGAATCTATAGTAAGGTCTTTATATAAAACTCGTTTTATTACTTGGTCAAAATCACCCGATTCTTTTTTCATGGCATAAATAACCGTAGGGTCGGCTTCGAGCTTCATTCCTTTTTTAAGCCTATTTAAATAAACCCCTGCCACTCTTGGGCGTTCGTCTGCCTTTACTGTTTCTTTATGAACTATAGCAGCTAATGATGATACTTGTAACGGTGTAAGATTTAATGCTTCGGCTTTAGCAATACGTTCTGGTGTCCAAAATTTCCTGTATTCTTTTGCAAGCTTTTCTCGTATCTTTCGTGGAGAGGTATCCCAAAAAAACTCGTATGTATTAGGTATAAAAATACTCAACACATTATCTTCGGTAAAACCATTCTCTGCTAGAAAAGTTTTATTAGTAAATGATTTTAGTAAAGCTACGCTATCAGCCTCTACCTGTACAGCAATTCTGCCTACAGCACGTTCTAATGTTTCTTGATTATTAAATGATACGTTTACGGGTACAGGCTGCCTCAGCGCATTAATAATATCATTACTATTCATTCCTCTCTTAAGTATAAACTTTCCAGCTTTTACATATTGCGGATATGATTTTTTTTGCGCCACCATTCTAAAGCGCTCCATATCTTGTATAAAAGGCTTTACACTATCTTCTACTTGTGCATATATTGCATCCGAAGGAATATATATGGCTATTCTATCTTGTGAAAACGATGTGTTCTCAGAAAATATATCTTTATATATTAGGTAGCCATATATTGTACCTGCTGTTATAACTACTAAAGAGAAAAGTGCTACAAATCTTCTGAATTTCAAAATAATATGATGTTAAGATTGATGAATTAATTGGTACATTGCTTCGTCGGTATATTTATTTACTCTTTTATTCCAGTCTTTTTTTATACCCGTACATACAAAACCAAAATTAGTAAAAAGAGCTATACTCGGTACATTCTCAGTATTAATATTTGCATATAACTGATGAAGCTGTAACCGTGTAAAAGCATAATTTATTAAAAGCTTTAATGCCTGACCTCCAAAACCTATATTTCTGTTGGCTGTTTCTTTTATTACTATACCTACCCCTGCCCTTTTGTTTACCGGGTCAAAATCAAAAAGGTCGATAAGCCCTATAGCTTCAAAACTGTCATTTTTGCAAATGGCAAGACGCAGTTGTTTGGCTTCAAATATATCCTGATGTGCATTCTCTAAATATTGTCTTATTAAAAAGCGACTGTAAGGTGTTATGGTATTACTTACCTCCCACACCACTTCGTTATTCTCCATTTGGTAAACAAATTCCAAGTCGTCGGGTTCTAATGCTCTTAGGTATATATTTTCGCCCTGTAATGTTACCATTTCATTTCACCTTTAAAAACAAATGTTGCAGGACCTGTTAAATAAATCTCTGTAAATTGTTTGTTGTTTTGTTTAAATGAAACTTCAAGCTCCCCACCCTCTGTATTTAGTAAAACTGTATTATTCTCTGTTTTATTAAGCACTTTCATGGCTATAGCTACTGCTGTTACCCCTGTACCGCAAGAAAGCGTTTCATCTTCTACTCCACGCTCATAGGTACGCACTGAAAATTTGTCAGTTTCTCCCTGTTTTACAAAATTAACGTTAGAACCTTTATCGCCATACAAACCACTATAACGAATACCTGCGCCTATAGTTTTTACATCAAAAGTTTCTAATTCGTCTACTAACTCCACATGATGTGGCGAACCAGTATCGAGAAACACATAATTTTCATATACAGCAACAGCATTAACATCTTTCATTTGCAAAGACACAATATCATTTTCATCTATAGTAGCATAGTGCCTACCATCTATTGCTTTAAAAGTAGCATCGTCATCTATAATATCTAGTTTCTTAGCAAACGCTACTATACACCTGCCCCCATTACCGCACATACTACTCTCATTTCCATCGGCATTAAAATATACCATACGAAAATCGGTATCACTATCGTTCTCTAATAGTATTAACCCGTCAGCACCAATGCCAAACTTACGATCGCAAAGTTTTTCAATCAGTTTGGTATTATTTTTGGAAAAGGTATCAGTACGATTATCAACCATAATGAAATCGTTTCCTGTGCCTTGATATTTATAAAATGTGTGTTGCATTATTTTTTAACTATTAAGCAAAAATACAAATAAATGGCTGGGTAACCATTGTAAATATCTTACCCTCAAAAAAAAATATTTTTTACTATAAACCATTAATATATTAAATACTGTTTAAGATTATGAAGAGAATTTCAAGCCTTTTTATTGTAGCATTACTAAGTGGAGCTACTACGCTTGGAGCTTACAAACTGGTATTTGATGAGGATACTGCAAACACCTCCCTATCAGTTGCTCCAGCACAAACAAACTATACTAAAACAGTGGCATTAGGTGCCGAAAATGTAGATTTTACTAAAGCTGCCGATGAGGCAGTACATACTGTTGTACACGTCAAGAACGTTTCGTACTCCAAAACTCCCTCTAACCCTATTATGGAATATTTTTACGGCTATCGTGGTGGCGAGCAGCGAGCTCAAGTAGGTACAGGCTCTGGGGTTATAATTACCGAAGATGGTTATATAGTAACCAATAACCATGTGATACAAAATGCATCAGAACTTGAGGTAACACTTAATGATAACAGGTCGTATAAAGCGCGCTTAGTAGGCACTGACTCTAAAATGGATATTGCTTTACTTAAAGTTGATACTGATGAAAAGCTGGCTTATGCAACTTTTGGCAATTCAGATGATATTAAAGTAGGCGAATGGGTGCTTGCCGTAGGTAACCCTTATAACTTAACCTCTACTGTTACAGCAGGTATTGTTTCGGCTAAAGCACGTAATCTAAGTAAAGATGGTATACAGTCTTTTATACAAACAGATGCTGCCGTTAACCCTGGTAACAGTGGTGGTGCATTAGTAAACACACATGGCGAACTTGTAGGTATTAATACCATGATATCATCTACAACAGGATCTTATGTAGGGTATTCTTTTGCAGTACCTTCTAATATTGCTCGAAAAATTATAGAAGACATTATGGAGTTTGGCAATGTACAGCGTGGTGTACTTGGTGTACAAGGTGGCGAACTTAACAGCTCAGTATCAAAAGAGCTGGGTATTGCCGAAACACAAGGATTCTATGTAAATAGTATTGTGAAAGACTCGGGAGCTGATAAAGCAGGTATTAAAAAAGGTGATATTATTACTGCAATAGATAATAAGCCTGTATACGGCTTCTCTGACCTGAATGCTGCTATAATTACTAAAAGACCTAATGATGTAGTAAAAGTAGGTATTAATAGAGATGGCGATAAGCTTACCATTCCTGTACGTCTTACTAAAAATGAAATATACTCTTACAGCGGTCTCGAACTTGAAAACTTGAGTACTGCCGAAAAGAATAAAATGAAACTTAACTATGGCGTAAGAATAAAAAATATCACTGATGAGCGTTATATGCCTTACTATGATGAACTAAAAGACGGTATTATACTGAGCATTGACAACGTAAAGGCTAAGGATATAGAAACAGTATCTAACGTGCTTTCGGGTAAAAATCCTAATCAAAAAACTCGTGTAGAAATGTTAACTAAAAATGGTGAATTAGTACGATTTTTAATCTAAAAAAAACTTACTTTTTTACCCAAAAAATCCCTGTACATATATGTACAGGGATTTTTATTTTAAGGTAAAAGATATGACAAAACGCAACTTAATGATAACATTAGGATAAATATTATGTGGTTTTGATTTAGGTATTTTTGAGCAAAACTACGAAATACGGATAATGAAAAAGAAAACTGCACGAAAGCTAGAATACTTTTTACATTTTATTACTGCACTACTACTCATTTTAAAAGGAGTTGATGAAATAATTAAAGAACTCTACTATCCTGGGTTTATTATAATAGGATTAGCAGCTATTGTGTTAGTTATTGCTTTTTTTTGGCGCAGCCTCAATATAAAACCAAAACAAGCGCGCATTATATGTTGGTATCTTGAGTCTCCTGCTCTTTTGGTAACATCATATATGTTACATCTCGAAAAGAAAGAGTTTATGCCTCATATATTTTTGCTGGCTGCAATAATGTATCCGGCAATGGGTTTTATTTCTTCTAAAAAATTCAAGAAAATAAGAAAGTCGGCTGCATAGCCGACTTTCTTTTATATTTCAAGTAAATACTTATCTACTTCTTAACAACTTTAATAGTTTTAGAAGCTCCATCAGAAGTTACTTTAACAAGGTAAGTACCTGCTGAAAGCTCAGCCATATTAACTGTCATTTCTTTTTGATTACCATATTGTCCTATTACTTTTTGTCCTATTAGGTTAAATACTTCAACACTCTCTATAACATTTGTGTAAGAAAGGTTTAAAATATCATTTACAGGGTTAGGGTGATATGTAAAAGTACCTGTAGCAAAATCTTCTCTACCTAATACTATATCAACAGTAACTGCAAAAGGCTCACTTTCGCAACCATCTACGGTTTGCGTTACATAATATGTTGCACTCTCTGTCATTTCAGTATTAAGAGAAATAGCATTCTCTCCTGCTAATGCATCTGCTTCAGAGGCATACCATGTATACATAGCATCATCAATTCCTTCAACTACAATTTGCCCTACTATAGGATAAACCAACATATCTGAATCATAGTCAAACTGCTGTGTAGATGAACCTGTTGGTGCAGGAACTACTGGTACAGCATCAATAACTACTGCAATTGACTCACTAATACAGCCTTCGTTATTTTGAACAGAAACCATATAAGAACCTGGATCTAAATCTTCAAATGTTGAAGAAGATTGATAATTAACACCATCTATAGAATAAACAGCATCTATACCAGCAGACGAAGTCACTTCTAATGAACCTGTTGGTGCAATACAAGTAGGCTGTACAATAGTACTCACTGTAGGTGCTTCTGGTGCTTCTGGTGCTAATTCTATAACTACACTTGTAGCTACAGCAAAACAACCTTCTTCACTTACATATACATCATAAGTACCAGACAAAACGCCTTCAAATATGGGTGATGATTGGTATACCATCCCATCTATACTATATTCATATTCTGTTCCTAATGGAGCAGTAACCTCTATAGTACCTGATGATTCGACACAAGTTGGCTGAACACTCTCTACAGTAGCACTCTCTACAGTAACTACATGAGCAACAACAGCGGTACGAGTTTCACTTTCACATCCCTCATCAGGCGTTAATGATGCATAGTACATAGCTTCGTCAACTAATAGTGTTGCTGCTTCAAGAGGTTCTCCTCCTGTTTCATCAGCATACCACAATATGGTATCTCCTTCTGCACTATCTGCAACAAGATCTTGTACTGATGCATCTAGACAAAATGTTTGTTCAGCATCAGCAATAGGAGCTTCGGTATCACAAGTAATAGTAAGTACACCACTCACATTAGTTACACCATCCCAGTAACCTCCTCCTGTTGCTGTATAACCGCCGTAAGTATAAGAACCACTTTCAAGTTGAAATCTACTAGCATAATAATATGTACCCGCTGCAAGACCATCGCCTATATCGGCCATAAACTCATCGTTATTTCCTGTTACTGAAGTATTGTATTCGGCAAGTATCCAAGTTGTCCAAGTAGAAGGATCAGTATCTTCATCATTAACCCCTATCCACGCTACAACACCTGTACCTGCGCCTGGTCCTTCGGTAACACCTGGCTCATAAGCTTGCGCATATACAGTACCTGTGTTCCCTACTTCAAGATCCATAGTACTAGGGTATTGCAGATTCACATAATCTAACTGTGCCGATGGCATTATATTTATTAAATAATCTTCTGCTTGACCGTAACCAACGCCGTCTTCACTAGAGCATGGATCTGTAGAATATTCATCAAAAAGCTTTAATACTCTCATATAGGTTACACCCTCCATAGCTGTAACAGGTATTTCGATTTCTGTAATAGCTTGTTCTCCATCTTCTCCACTAGAACTATCAACAGAACCTGCTAAGAAAACTTCACCTTCATCATCAAGCACTCCATTTTGATTAAAATCTATATAAACTGTAAAAGGAGTTTCATAAGTACCATTAGTGTTACCTTCTAAGGTAATAGTATAAGTTTGACCTGCAATTACTTCTGCAGGAGTTAATGACGTAAAATTTTCTACACCAGGTGTACCATCAACCGTAGCAGATGTAGTATTATCAATACCTGCAAAACCTACATATGTTATTGGTTCTACATTTGAGTCAAACTCTATATCACAATAGCACGGTAAACCAGTAGAAGTAACCATAACAGGTGTACTCGTTACAGACTCTGAACTAGCTATACAAGTAATTATAGCTTGATACCAAGTATTCTCTAACTGCGTTGTAGTATAATTAGGACCATCGCCACCTGTTTCAACATCTGTATAATCAACGCCATTTGTCGAAGTTTGCCATTGAATACTAAGTCCATCATCAGTATAACCTGGAGATAATGATAGCGTCACAGTCTCTGTATTACATACTGTTACTAAAGATGCTTGTGCTACAGAAGCTGTTGGTGTACCAACACACTCAACAGGTTCTGCTTGAGTAGCTTCTATATTATCTATAAAAATGTAAAAATCATTGTCGTAATTATCAATTTCTGCATATAATTTAAGATACACCTCAGCTCCTACAGACGCTGAAAAATCAACTATTCGTGTAGCACAGTCTCCCGAAACTATATGGTTACTTGTGTCTACCGTTTCAAGTAATGTAAATGGGCCTGACTCGGAAGTAGCATATAATACTTGGAAAAAACCCCAGTCATCTGAGTTTTCTACAGGATCAAGGTCTCCATACGTTAGTAATTTGTAATCATAGCTCAGCGTAATTACTCCTCCATTAGATGTACCTATAGATGGAGTCACTGTTTCGGCCACATCAAGACCATCACCCCACCATGGGTCATAGTATAAGTTTGTAGCCAATGATATATCTCCTCCACAAGAAGACTCATCACTCGTCCAAAAGTCAGTTCCCGAACCAGGGTAATCATAAGGAAGGAAACTTTCAAAATCTTCAGAGAAATTTACTTGAGAATACGCTTCAGGAATAAAGAGTATACTAATTAAAAGACTGTAAATAGTCCATTGTAAATGTTTTTTCATTTCGAACAATTTTAATTGGTTAGATAATAAAATTAACATTTTTTATGTATTTAAACCCATTTAATCACATTTATAACAAAATTTTATGACATATTTAACAGTTAAAGATTTGCAATTTTCATTTATGAGTAAAAAGAGAATTAATTTTAATATAAACATGTTCTTCTTTAATATTTTTATCATCTAATAATTATATTATACATAATCAGCGTAAAAAAAGTGAAATTTATTTTACGAAAACGTTTGAAATATATACTTTTGCACCGTAATAACAACACTAATTAATCTTTTACATTCATGAACAATAATGTTTTATACGAAAAGGAACTGTCTTTCCAAGCTGACCGAAGGAGAGCAGGGGTAGAATTCATTAAAATTGTAAGCGATCTATGGTATGATAAATCTATAGAGCTTGTACTATTTAGAAATCAGCTTATAGACAGAAACGTAAGCGACATTATTAACTTGCATGAATATGCTGTTGAGTTTGTAAACAAACCCATAAATATATTCGACTCTGTAGAAATCGCAAGAGCCATACAGTCGTTAGATCTTCCACCTTCTCGTGTAGATATAGGTAAGCTTACTTATGAGTACCATCTTGAAGATGATAAATATAACGATGCTACAGCTTTTGTACTAGATAAACTTAAAGATGCCAAAGCAAGCCGAAATATTGAACCTAAAGATGTAGTACTATATGGTTTTGGACGAATAGGAAGGTTATTAGCAAGAGAAATGATGTCGAAAATAGGTAAAGGCAACCAGCTACGCCTTAGAGCCATTGTTACTCGTGATAAAAACAATACTGACTTACTTGAAAAAAGAGCTTCATTATTGCGTTATGACTCTATACATGGTGATTTTGAAGGCTCGGTATCTGCCGATCCTGAAAATAATGCGCTTATCATAAATGGTACTACTGTACACATGATTAGTGCAGGAAGCCCAGAGGAGATAGATTATACTAAATATGGTATTAACAATGCGCTTATTATTGATAACACAGGGGCATTTACTACCGAAGAAGCTTTAAAACGTCACCTTACTTCTAACGGAGCAGAAAAAGTATTACTTACTGCACCAGGTAAAGGTGTACCTAATATAGTATATGGTGTAAACCAAAATGAGTATAACCCTGATGAAGTTGATATTTTCTCGGCAGCATCATGTACTACTAATGCGATAACTCCAGTACTTAAAGCTGTAGAAGATACACTAGGGGTAGTAAAAGGACACCTAGAAACAATACATGCATATACTAACGACCAGAACTTGGTTGATAATATGCACAAAAAATACCGCCGTGGTAGAGCTGCAGGGCTTAATATGGTTATTACCGAAACTGGTGCTGGTAGCGCTGTTGCTAAAGCATTACCATCATTAGCAGGTAAGTTAACCTCTAACGCTATTCGTGTACCTGTACCTAACGGATCATTAGTAGTACTAAACCTAGAAATAGAAAAAAACACTACTGTAGCTGAGGTAAATGATATTATGAAGCACTACGCCTTAGAGGGGCAACTGGTAGAGCAGATAAAATATTCGCTTAGTAACGAACTAGTATCATCTGATATTGTAGGGACTGCTCAGCCTGCTATTTTTGATAGCCATGCCACTATAGTGAGTGCCGATGGTAAAAACATAGTACTATATATATGGTATGATAACGAGTATGGTTATAGCCATCAAGTAATACGTCTTGCAAAATATATAGCGCAAGTAAGAAGATATACTTACTACTAGTAGACAGTAATAGATGCGGACAGAAAACTTAACCTATTTTCTGTACAAGATCCGGCTCAATTGAGTCGGATTTTTTGTTTGTATAATCATTAACACAGCAAACAATTTAATTATAAAACTAATTAATATACTAAACTTGCGAAACCAATAAATAAAAAAACTCCCCAGCTTTCACTAGGGAGTTTTACTATATAAACTATAAGCGTTTAGTGCTAATTAAGCATTGCTTGCAGCAGCAATAAGGTTTAGTGCACTACCTGCAACAAACCAGCCTATTTGTCCTTCGTTATACGAATGGTTAGCCATAATAACCTCTTTAGTACCATCTGCATGTACTACCTCAATAGTAAGTTGTTTACCTGGTGCAAACTCCTTAAGATCTATAAAGTTAAAGGTATCATCTTCTTGTATCTTGTCATAATCAGCTTCGTTAGCAAACGTTAACCCTAACATTCCTTGTTTTTTAAGGTTAGTTTCGTGTATACGTGCAAACGATTTTACAAGTACTACTCTTACACCAAGGTGTCTTGGCTCCATAGCAGCATGCTCACGGCTAGAACCTTCGCCATAGTTGTGGTCTCCCACTACTACTGTAGGTACACCCGCAGCTTTATAAGCACGCGCTGTAGCAGGTACAGCATCATACTCGCCTGTAAGCTGATTCTTAACGTTGTTTGTTTTTTGGTTAAATGCATTAATAGCACCTATAAGCATATTGTTTGATATATTGTCTAGGTGACCACGAAAACGTAACCAAGGTCCTGCCATAGAAATATGGTCGGTAGTACATTTACCAAAAGCTTTTATAAGCAATTTAGCACCTATAATATTTTCGCCATCCCATGGTGTAAACGGAGCTAGTAATTGTAAACGCTCTGAACTATCGCTTACAACAATTTTCACTCCAGATCCATCGACTGCAGGAGCTTGAAAACCTGGGTCTTCAGCATCAAATCCTTTAGGTGGTAGTTCGTTACCTGTTGGCTCATCAAGCATTACCTCTTCACCATCTTCGTTTATTAATTTATCTGTCAATGGGTTAAATCCTAAGTCTCCTGCAATAGCCAGTGCTGTTACAAGCTCAGGAGAGCCTACAAATGCAAGTGTGTTAGGGTTACCATCGGCACGCTTAGAGAAGTTACGGTTAAATGAGTGAACAATTGTGTTGCGCTCTTCTTTTTCAGAACCTTCTCTATCCCACATACCAATACACGGTCCGCAGGCATTAGCAAATACCGTAGCTCCAATTTTATCGAAAGTATCAATAAAACCATCGCGCTCTATAGTATAACGTACTACTTCAGATCCTGGAGTAATCGTAAATTTAGATTTTGTTTTTAGATTTTTATCTGCAACTTGCTTAGCTAGTGAAGCCGAACGTGAAATATCTTCGTAAGAAGAGTTTGTACAAGAACCTATCAAACCTACTTGAATGTTTAATGGCCAATCGTTCTTAATAGCTGTTTCTCTCATTTTAGAGATAGGTGTAGCTAAATCTGGAGTGAAAGGACCATTAAGGTATGGTTCTAGTTCGCTAAGGTTTATTTCGATAACTTGATCAAAATATTGCTCAGGATTAGCATATACTTCATCATCTGCAGTAAGGTAAGATGCTACTTCGTTAGCTGCATCGGCTACATCAGCTCTGTTTGTAGCACGTAGGTAACGATCCATAGACTCGTCATATCCAAAAGTAGAGGTAGTTGCTCCAACTTCTGCACCCATGTTACAAATAGTACCTTTACCAGTACAAGACATTGCCTTAGCACCTTCTCCAAAATATTCTACAACCGCACCTGTACCACCTTTTACAGTAAGGATACCAGCTACTTTAAGAATAACGTCTTTAGGAGCTGTCCAGCCAGATAGTTTACCTGTTAGTTTTACACCTATAAGTTTCGGGAATTTAAGTTCCCAAGCCATACCACTCATTACATCTACAGCATCGGCACCACCTACTCCAATAGCAAGCATACCAAGACCTCCTGCATTTACAGTATGAGAGTCAGTACCAATCATCATTCCGCCAGGGAAAGCATAGTTTTCTAAAACTACTTGGTGTATAATACCTGCTCCTGGTTTCCAGAAACCAATACCATATTTATTAGATACAGAAGAAAGGAAGTCAAATACTTCATTACTCTGTTCTTTAGCTCTTTTTAAATCGGCATTAGCGCCTACTTTTGCTTGTATAAGGTGATCACAATGCACTGTTGTTGGTACAGCTACTTGTGGTTTACCTGCATGCATAAACTGTAGTAGTGCCATTTGTGCAGTAGCATCTTGACAAGCTACTCTATCTGGAGCAAAATCTACATAGTCTTTACCGCGGGTAAAAGCTTGAGAGGGTGTTCCGTCCCAAAGGTGTGAGTATAAAATCTTTTCCGAAAGTGTAAGCGGACGACCAACAAGTTCGCGTGCCTTATCAACACGTTCAGCCATATTAGCATACACCTTTTTGATCATATCAATATCAAAAGCCATAGTAAATTGTATTAATGTTCGTTTGTATAAATGTGGCGTAAAATTACTAATTCTTAAATCAATTAAAAAATTTTTAGCGTTTCTTTAATTTACTGGAATTATTATTTATAAACATTCTATTTTGATACAAATAATGCAATAAACTCACATAAGCCAACCTTTTTTTTGTGAATTCTCAAAATACAATTGATATTTTGAGAATTTGAAAACATATTATGTTTTACAAAATAGCACAGCCATTTACAACACTATGTAAATGGCTGTGCTATTTTGTAAAAACATCTAAAACGATATAGTTATATCTTATTTATACCGCTATAACTTGAATGATATAGTAAACTCGTTATCAGCACAACTTTTATCTGTAGTAAGATAGTTGTATAACATTCTTCCTGACATAAAAACACCAGTACCAAATATTAGACCTCCAATAACAAGTAGCATTATAGCATTGGTAGTAATTGTTTCAAACTCTAGAAACTCTGAATATACAGCACCTAGCATAAATAGAGAAAATAAGCCTAATATATTGCCATATATAATTCCTGTAAGTCTGTTTTTATAAACAAGCTGCAAAAATAATAACCAAACGATTAAAAGCGCAACGTAATTGATATTGCTACTAGAATATAAATTTTCAAGTAGCCAAAACCCGCCTAAACCTATAAAAAAGATTTCGGGTAGATTAGTTAGGAGTGATTTCATTTCTTTTTTAGATTATATAACAAATATATAACGTAGAAATTACTGATTTATTCTGTTTATGAAAATTTTATGAAGATATTATTAACAAAATGTCAATAAAAAGAGAATAAATTTAAATTATTATTACATCTAATTTAATATTTAACTAAAATTACTTTTATGATTATAAGAGCTGTTAAAAAAGTTTTGTTATTATCATTTCTTCAGTAATACCCTCTGCATCAGCTTTGTAATTCTTAATGATTCTATGTCGTAATATCCCCGTAGCAACAGCCTGCACATCCTCTATATCGGGAGAGTACTTACCATTAAGTGCGGCATTAGTTTTTGCTGCCAAAATTAAGTTTTGTGATGCACGTGGCCCTGCACCCCAATCGAGGTAGGTATTTACAAAATCATCTGTTAGAGGGTTACCTGGTCTTGTTTTACTCACAAGCTTTACAGCATATTCAATAACGTTATCAGCAACAGGTATTCTACGTATCAGATTTTGAAAATCAAGAATTTCTTGTGCTGTAAATAGTGGCGATACTATTTGCTTTACATCTGCCGTAGTGCTTTTTACTACTTGCACTTCTTCTTCAAAAGAAGGATACTCTAGCTTAATAGCAAACATAAATCTATCTAACTGTGCCTCTGGTAACGGATATGTACCCTCTTGCTCTATTGGGTTTTGTGTTGCTAAAACAAAATAAGGTAAAGAAAGCTTATGGTGGTGTCCCGCAATAGTTACCGCTTTTTCCTGCATAGCCTCAAGTAAGGCTGCTTGGGTTTTTGGTGGTGTACGGTTTATTTCATCTGCTAATATTATATTAGAAAATATAGGTCCTTTTATGAATTTAAATTGCCTGTTCTCATCTAGTATTTCACTCCCTAATATATCCGAAGGCATAAGATCTGGGGTAAACTGTATACGTTTAAAGTCAAGACCAAGAGCCTGCGATATGGTGTTTACCATAAGTGTCTTTGCCAAACCTGGCACACCTACAAGCAGTGCATGCCCTCCAGAGAAGATACTTATCACTATTTGGTTTATCACATCATCCTGACCTACAATTATTTTTGCAATTTCTTTCTTAAGGTCTTTTTGTTTTTGCACTAAATGCTGAATAGCTGCTACGTCTGACATTGATGTACTCTTGTTTATATAAATAAAGCTAAGGAAAATTCCTTAGCTTCAAACTTAAAAATATTTTTACTCTTTACCTAACATTTATTTGTATGGCATAAGAAAATTATTTAACCCAGTTATTAGCAAAGTTACACTCACGATATTCAGGACTTACTTTTACGTAGGTTTCCTCAATTTTTTCGTTGCTCCACTTGGCTATTGCTTGTATTTGTTTTTCTTTAAGAGCAAGGTCTTTTATCTTAGTATAATCTAAGGCATAATCTGCTGTGTGCTCGTCATAACGATTAATAACAGTCATTATTTTCCAACTTTTTCCTGTTCTTTCATCATCATTTAGTAAAGCTGGCGATATCTCGTCCTCTTTAAGATCGACTACATCGCTATATATTTCTGGCGGAAGCTTGGTTAATTCAAAACGAGTTTCTAATGTTCTTGGGTTCAACAATAACCCTCCACTATTTCTTGTTTCTTTTTCATCAGATTCTGACCTTGCTGCTTCGGCAAATGATATTTCACCGTTTTGTATGCGTTGTCTTATCTGTATTATTCTTTCTTTAGCTTTGTTTAATGCTTCATTACTAACTTTTGGTTTCATTAGTATATGCCTTACATCTAATTCTTGCCCCCTAATTTTCTCTACATATATAAGGTGGTAACCAAACTCTGTTTCTACTGGCTCAGAAATCTCTCCTTCGTCAAGACTAAAAGCAACATCTTTAAACTCTTTTACAAAAGGTGTTTTTCTAGTCATTTTATAATATCCGCCATTAGACCTCGAACCTGGATCTTCAGAGTACAATACTGCTTTACTATAAAAACTAGCACCATTTTGCTGTACATCATTTTTTATTTCGTTGAGTCTATCTATTACTCTTTGCTTTGCTTCTTGAGAAATTTCGGGTTTTATTACAATTTGTGCTACCTCCATTTCGGCACCAAATACGGGTATTTCTTCGCCTTTAAATTTAGCAAAAAATATCCTTACCTCCTCTGGAGTAATGGTAACCTCATCAATTATTTTCTTTTGCATTTGCTCAGTAAGCTTTTGCGTTTTTATCATTTCGAAAAGTTCGGTCTTAAAAGATTCCATATCTCTCTTTTTAAAATAAGATACCATTTTCTCTTCAGATCCTATTTGCTCTACAAAATAATCTATTTGCTTACTCATAGTCTCGTTTACCTCAGCATCAGTAACAATAATACTATCTTGTATTGCTTGGTGGGCATATAGTTTATCTTCCATCAGCTTACCTAAAAGCTCACAACGTTTAACGTCTTTTACCGGCACATTTTGAGCTTGCAGCTCTCTATACATTAAATCAATATCAGAATCTAGTACTACATAATCTCCTACTACTGCTACAATGCCATCTACTTTTATTCTACCAGTTGGTTTTACAGTAACTGGCTTTACAGTATCTGTTTCTGTTTCTTTAATAATTTCCTGAGCTTTTATAGGTGCAAAAGCAAGGAATGTAAAAGCAAGTACAAGGTATATCTTGCTATTTATAAATTTCATATTTGTTGTTTTTAATCGCATCGTCTGTTATTTCTTTTTCTAACTTCTTTATTAACTCCAGTTTCCTGCTATTTATTATAAGCTGCTGTAGTGTAGGTCTAATATACTCATAAGGAGATATACTATTTTTGCTAAGCACTTTTGCCACCTTTACCATATATACATCAGTCGAGTCGGGATATTGGTATGACATCCCATCAGCAATATATGTATCACGATTGTCAGGAGTAATAAATGGTAACTTGGTGTATACTTGATTCATATTTACCCATGTACTATCATTGAATGCAAAACTTTTAAACTGTATAGATATATCATTAAGTGCTTTAAAGTCTTTTTTATTATTACTTAAAAACTTCGATTTAACAACCGAAAATTTAGGATGATCTTTATCTAGCTTTATGTATTTTAACCTTACAAGTGTTTCGGCAGTCCTAAAATTATCTTTATATGAGTTATAATAGGCTTTAATATCTTCATCTGTTACTAAAGTATCTACACTTCGCTTTACAAGCTCTTCTATATAAGCTTTGGTATATAAATCTGTCTTATATTGTTTTATTAAATTATCGAACTCCTTTTGCTTATCTTGACTAAGGTTTACCTCTGCGGCATTATACATTAGTTTTTGCGAAGCCCAACGATCTATAAAACTTTTTATTATTGCAATACTATCTTCTTTTGAAGTACCTATAGGAACTATACCTTTAATATCATTGGGGTAAAGGTACGAATTATTAACCCTAGCTACTGCTTCTGGTTTTTGCTCTTCTTTTTTGAAAAAATCGCAAGACCAAAGGGTGAGTACTGCAAGAAACAGAATAGCCTTTTTTATCATATTATTGATGAAGCTGTTTTTTTACTTTTCCAAATACATCTTTGTTTACTTTTACAGTAAATTCAGACTTAAGACTATCTACCCAAGTACTTTCAAGGTACTGCTGATAATCGTTTATTACACGTCCTTTACACTCCTCTAGAGTTTTTGAACCAGCAGGCAATATTTTATTAGTTTTTACTACATAATAATAATCACCTTTTTCTATAATGCCAGAAACACCTTCTTTATACTTATCTTGTTTTGGTAATACTTCGTTATCCGTTTCAAAAACACCTACTTTTTCTATAACAGCAACTTTATCTGCTGTGTTTAGTTTTTCTTTAATATATGTAGCGTCTTTACCTTTTTTAAGGTATTTTCTTGTTTTCTTTATAACACTTTCGTCAGTAGAAGAATATATATCTACATCTACTCTCTCTTTCCACTGGTAGTGAGCTATATTATTTTTATAAAATTGCTCAAGCCCAGTAGTATCAATTTTTGCTTTTTCCCAAATTTCTTTTTCCATAAGATCAAAAAGCAATAAACCATCTCGATACTCCTCCATTACAATACCAAACTCAGGATATTCTCTTTCAAGGTTATCATTATAGTAAATAGCAATTTGCTCATCTAAATATTTATCTATAACAGCATCTGCATATTTAGATAGTGGTTTTAGTGGTGCAACACTTGTTTGGTGTGAAGCAAGGTAATCTAAAAACGGTTTTACTTTAAGTTCCTTTTCTCCGTTAATAGTAAGTAAGGTTTTGTCATAAATATCGCTCTCTGCTGGTACAGCCCAAGATTTTTCATATACTTTTTCGTTAAGCATCTTTAGCATTTTAGCATACACCTTAGCATCTCTATCTACCTTATATTTAACTCTAAGTTTCTCATTCATAGAAGCAGCTATAAGCTTAGAGCGGTCATCTCTCTTTATTCTGTTTTCAAATTCATCTTTTACATCTTCGAAAGGTTTAGCAGCGTGTTTTTCTATAAGTTTAACAATATGCCAACCGTATTCTGACTGAAATGGTTCAGAATATTCTCCTGGTGTATTTAATGCAAATGCATGATCTTCGAATGTAACAGAGCTTAGTTCTCCTGAATTAAACTTATTTAGCTTACCTCCTGCTGGTGCAGTAGATTTATCTTGAGAAAACTGCTTAGCTAAGCTTTCAAAGTCTTCTCCTTGCTTTAATTTTTGGTATATCTCTTCTATAGTTTGCTTTGCTTTAGCTTCTTCGGCAGCATCTTCTTTCCTTGGCTTTAATATCATTATGTGTGCAACGCTAATTTCACCTCTATTATCTCTTACATCATTTACTTTTATTAAATGATATCCATAACGAGTGCGCACAGGCATAGAAACCTCTCCTTTAGGTGTGTTATATGCTCCACTCTCAAACTGATATACCATTCTAAAAACAGAGAAATATCCTAACTCTCCTTTATTATCTTTAGCAGAAGGATCTTCGGAATATTGCACAGCAAGTTGACCAAAATCTTGACCTGCTAATGCTTTTTTACGCACATCTATAGCCTTATTGTATGCTTTTAGTGTATCGGCAGGCGTTGCATTTTCACTTACCATAAACAGTATATGTGAACCGTTTATTTCTTTTTTAGAACGTTCATAGGCTTCTTCAAGAAGTTCATCGGTTACCTCTGTATCGGTAAGGTAGTTTTTAGCAAGCTGAGTACGATATGATTTTAGCTCGCTTTGGTATTTTTTACCATCTTGCAAACCAAGTTTGTTTGCTTTATTCACTTTCAATTTATAACCTATAAAAAGGTCGAGGTAATTATCTAAATCTTTTTGAGAGTCATCTTTTACCAAATCGAGGTTTTTATTATACACTCTTACAAATTCTTCAGTATAATAAGGGTTACCGTCTATGGTAAATAAAACCTCTTTTTTTTCCTGTTGAGCAAACGAAGTTGCTGCAATAAATAAGAATAAACCTAAAAGAACCTTTTTTAATTTCATTGTCGTTAAAATTTATAACACTTAAACTCGGTTAGTAAACGTATATAACTATATGTTAGTATAAATTATTAGCCGCTTTTTTGCGACCAACAAAAGTAATAATTCACAAAGATTATACAACAATTTAAGCCCTAAAACATTAAAATAAAAAAGTATGATAATGATAATGTATTTTATTTCTTTACAATTATAAAATCAGATCGCCTGTTATACAAGTGTTCTTCTTCAGTACACTTTACACCATTACTACATTTATTCCTCAATTGTAGCTCACCATAACCTTTCACACTTTCTATACGCTCAGGAGCTATACCTTTCGATAAAATATAGGCATAAGTAGCCTTAGCTCTATTATTAGAAAGTAATATGTTATAATCATCTTCTCCTCTAGAATCGGTATGCGATTCTATTTTTATAATAATATCAGTGAATTTTTCTAATACAAATACCACTTTATCCAACTCAGTAGCTGCCTGCGGTGTGATGTCGTATTTATCAAAATCAAAATAAATAGGTTCTATTTTAATTTTTTCTATACTGTCCTCTTTAGTTATGAGATTATCATATCTAATCAATTCAAAATCCATCCTTACTTCGCCAGATGGTGCATCAGGTGTAGTAACATCATCAGTGTCGGTACTATACCCTTTTTTAAAAGCACCTACCATAATATAATAGTTACACGGCACTTGTTCTAGTGTATATTTTCCTCTTGCATCAGTAATTACATCGCCTGTTCCAACTACTTCTCCATAAACATCGCTTGCTTTTATTGTAACCCCCTCAATAGGCGCCCCACTTGTAGCATCGGTTACAACACCAGTAAGAATATGTATGCAAACAGGTTCTCTTTTTGTAAAATAATAGATATCATCATCTCCTTTACCTCCTGTGCGGTTAGAAGAAAAGTAGCCATAATTATTATCTGAATCAATTATATAAGCAAAATCATCAAGGTTACTATTTATAGGTTTGCCTAAGTTTTTAGGTTCGCTAAAATTAATTTCGTCTTTTATATCACTTTCAAATATATCAAGCCCGCCTAACCCATAATGACCATTTGATGCAAAATAAAGTTTATCGCCATTCACAAACGGAAACATCTCTTTTCCCGATGTATTAATTTTATCGCCTAAATTTATAGGCTTACCAAAAGTACCATTAGTTTTTATTGCTACTGCATAAATATCTGTTTCGCCATAACCACCCGGCATATCGCTCGTAAAAAACATCCATTTACCATCGGTACTAAGTGCAGGATGCGCTACCGAATAATTGATTTTACTAAAAGGCAGTGCTTTTGTTTTTACTATAGTGCTATCAGCTATTGTCCCCTTTACAATGCGTATATTATTAGTACCATCTTCTGCGCTGTCCAGCTTACCATGTTTTTTTACAGTATTTGTACTATAATATACCGTTTGCAAATCGGGTGTAAAAACCAAAGATGCATTATGATATCGTGTTTGGGCTTTGGGCATAAACTTTGTTTCTGTCATAAATGAGCCATCATCTGTATTGCGTTCTGCTACATATAAATCTAAAAAAGGCTGTTCGTTCCATTGGTATATTTTACCACCCAAATGGCTCATGTCTTTACCTGATGCATACACTATTTTATTTCCATAAAAAGCAGTACCAAAATCAGCTTTATTGGTATTACTCTCAAGATTAGTTATGATATATAACGATTCTATATTATTAATACTATTAAGGTGTGCTTTTTGAGCTTCAAATTGTTTTAACTTTTCAATATTACCTGCTAGATGTTTTCGCATCAAATCATCTGCTTTTTCATAAAGCTCAGTAATTCTCAGCGTTTGTATGTAGCGGTTAAAATGAACTTCATCAAGAGCATCATCCCCATACTTTTCATACCAACTTTGGGCATTTTTATATTTACCGATATAATAATAGGTATCAGCAATATTCAGTTTTGTATGTTTTGCTGGTTTATATTTTGCTGCTATATAAGCCTCATAGGCTTTGGCAGCATCTATATATGCCATTTCATTAAACAACTTATCAGCTTTCTTTAGTTTATACTGACCAAAACAAACTGTTATGCTGAAAAACAAAAAGGTTATAAGTAGTATTCTTTTCATGATTATTTCATTTAGAAAAATCTTGGCGATTTAATACGGGTAGTTTTTGGCTGCAACTGAAAACGTAATAATATTTCATGCGAACCATCATTATACTTACTCAACTCGGTTGTTGAATAATCGTAGGAGTAACCAATAAATAATTGTTTAGTAAGTTGGAAACCTGCTAAAGCACTCACAGCGTCATCCCATCGGTAAGCTACACCTAATGTATATTTTTCCTGTAACAAAAAATTAGCAGAACCATCAATAGTAATAGGTGAACCTGTTACTATTTTACTCAAAATAGCAGGTTTAAACTTTACGCTATCAGAAACATCAAATACATACCCCCCCATTACATAATAATGTAACCTGCCCGAAACTACCGTTTCTTGTATATCATCATAATAATTGTCCTTTATAAAATTAGGTATCGAGACACCCGCATACCATTTATCGGTATAATAATACACACCCGAACCAATGGTTGCCGCTATACTATTATTAATATTTGTATTAAGTAAAGGATCTCCTGCCTGATAATATCGCCCTCGTGACCAGTCAATATTTAGTACTCTTGCACCTGCTTTCAATCCGAAAGCTAACCTACCTTGCTCTCCTAAATATAATGTATATGAAAAATTACCATCTATATAAAATTCATCTACAGGACCTATTCTCTCGTTAATAGCACTAAGCCCCAGCCCCACTTTATCATTCCATATAGGCGAGTGTACACTAAACGCTTGTGTGCGAGGTGCTCCATCTATACCTATCCATTGTGAACGATGTAGTAATATCGCATCTATACCCTCTGTAGATCCTGTATAGCCCGGATTAACTGTAAGGGTATTATACATATATTGGGTATACTGTGGGTCTTGCTGTGCTGTAACGCCCTGTACTGCAAGAACAAACAATAGTGATAAACCTATTTTTAAAGTGACAAAAAAGAACTTCATTTTCTTTTCATATTATTTTTCTTTTATATAGCGACTGTAAACAGCTTTTGTAAAAGTAACATTTTCAGCTATATCCAAAGCATTACATCTAAGAGTTTTTACAGAGTTACTGCCAATTTTTTACCAATATAATGAATTTAAAAGCTATTTTTGCACGATTTTTAAATGTAAAAGGATAATTATATAATGGGTTTTACGGAAGAAATTGAAAGAAGGCGCACCTTCGGAATCATATCGCACCCCGATGCGGGTAAAACAACACTTACTGAGAAATTACTTCTTTTTGGTGGTGCTATACAAGAGGCAGGTGCTGTAAAAAGCAACAAGATAAAAAAAGGTGCTACGAGTGACTTTATGGAAATAGAACGCCAAAGAGGTATATCGGTAGCTACATCGGTACTGGCTTTTAATTACCAAAATAAAAAAATAAACATACTCGACACACCTGGTCACAAGG
Source organism: Flavobacterium arcticum (assembly GCF_003344925.1). Lineage (NCBI taxonomy): Bacteria > Pseudomonadati > Bacteroidota > Flavobacteriia > Flavobacteriales > Flavobacteriaceae > Flavobacterium > Flavobacterium arcticum. The sequence continues at coordinate 128,653 of NZ_CP031188.1, forward strand.
ATTTTGCTGAGGATACTTTTCGTACCCTAACGGCAGTAGATAGCGTTATTGTAGTTATTGACGTAGCAAAAGGTGTTGAGGAACAAACTGAAAAACTGGTAAAGGTATGCCGCATGCGAAAGATACCTATGCTAGTTTTTATCAATAAACTTGACCGTGAGGGTAAAGATGCCTTCGACCTTATGGATGAGGTAGAACAAAAACTAGGGCTTACCGTTACTCCGCTTAGTTTCCCTATAGGTATGGGCTACGATTTTCAGGGTATTTATAACATCTGGGAAAAGAATATCAACTTGTTTAGTGGCGACAGCCGTAAGAATATTGAGGAGACTATTGCCTTTGATGATATTGACAACCCTGAACTAGAAAAACTGATAGGTGCTAAACCTGCCGAAACATTACGAGAAGAACTAGAGCTAATTAATGAAGTTTACCCTGAGTTTGATAGAGAAGCTTATCTTGAAGGAAATTTACAGCCCGTGTTTTTTGGTTCGGCATTAAATAACTTTGGGGTACGTGAATTACTAGACTGCTTTGTAGAAATAGCTCCTACTCCACGACCTAAAGATTCTGATACTAGAACAGTATCTCCTGTAGAAGAAAAATTTTCGGGGTTTGTATTTAAAATACATGCCAATATGGACCCTAAGCACCGTGATAGAATCGCGTTTGTAAAAATTGTATCGGGTACATTTGAAAGAAATAAACCGTATTTACACGTACGACTGAAAAAGAACCTAAAATTCTCTAGTCCTAATGCATTTTTTGCTGAGAAAAAAGAGATTGTAGACATCTCCTATCCTGGCGATATTGTAGGGCTACATGATACAGGAAACTTTAAAATAGGTGATACACTAACCGAAGGAGAACAAATGAGCTTTAAAGGCATTCCTAGTTTCTCTCCTGAGCATTTCCGATATATCAATAATGCAGATCCACTAAAGGCTAAACAGCTTGAAAAAGGTATCGACCAGCTTATGGACGAAGGTGTTGCACAGCTCTTTACCCTTGAAATGAACAACCGTAAAGTAATAGGTACAGTGGGTGCACTACAATATGAAGTTATACAATATAGATTGGAACATGAATATGGTGCTAAATGTTCTTACGAAAACTTCCCTGCATACAAGGCTTGTTGGGTAAAACCTGATGACCCTAAAAATGAAGAGTTTGCCGAGTTTAAAAGAATAAAACAAAAATTTATGGCAAAAGATAAATACGGACAACTTGTATTTCTTGCCGACTCTGAGTTTTCAATACAAATGGCTGCCCAAAAATTTCCAAGCGTAAAACTAATGTTTACATCAGAGTTTGATTAAGAAGATTAAAGCTTAACTAAAAGCTCAGTAATAGAAAAAGCCCCGTGCAATGCACGGGGCTTTTGATTATATAAAACTTATATTACTTAGTTTTTAACTACTTTAAACGATGTCGTTTTGTTATCACTAGTAGCTCTTACTATGTAAGTACCTGCTGATAATGCCGACATATTTACTTGTACATTATTACTCGTAGTATTTCTTTCTATTACTGGTTGACCCAATAAATTATATACTATTATCGATGTTATGTTCTCTTTAAACTCTACATTCAAGATATCATTAACAGGGTTAGGGTAGTGTGTAAACTTAGCATCTGCAAGTACAGGAGTACTTAACACTTCTTCTACAGTTACTGCAAGTGCTTCACTTGAACAATCACCATTAACAGAAACTGCATAATAAATTGCTTCATTTACAAGTACTGTAGTAGCATCTACAATTGTAGTAAGTTCAGCATCGCTATACCATACTATATTATCACCTGTAACATCTAGATCAGCAATAGTTTCACCTGTTGTAAATTCTTGTGTAGCTTCACCTACTGGTATTGCTACTTCTGTTATAGTTACACTAACTTCTGTTCTTGCACTTTCACATCCGTTTACTATTTGTGATACATAATAAGAACCTGTTGCTAAAGCGGTATCTATAGGAAGTGTAGTCATGGTAGTTGCATCGGCATACCATATGGCTGCTCCTTCAACGGTAACCATAAGTTCTGCTGCTGTAGCTGAACCACAGAATGCTTGTGCATCTGCTGTTGGTGCAACTGGTATAAGGTTTACGGTTACACTAACTTCTGTTCTTGTACTTTCGCATCCGTTTACTGTTTGTGATACATAATAAGAACCTGTTGCAAGAGCTGCATCTGCTGCAAGAGCAGTTCCGCCTGTTTCAACATCATACCACATTGGGTTGTCTCCTGTTGTTACGGCAAGATCTGCTACTGTAGCTGAACCACAGAATGCTTGTGCATCTGCTGTTGGTGCAACTGGTATAAGGTTTACGGTTACACTAACTTCTGTTCTTGTACTTTCGCATCCGTTTACTATTTGTGATACATAATAAGAACCTGTTGCTAAAGCTGTATCTATAGGAAGTGTAGTCATAGTAGTTGCATCGGCATACCATATTGCTGCCCCTTCTGTAGTAGCGGTAAGATCTAATGGAGTAGCAGAACCACAGAATACTTGTGCATCTGCTGTTGGTGCAACTGGTATTGGGTTTACAGTTACACTAACTGCTGTTCTTGTACTTTCACATCCATTTACTGTTTGTGATACATAGTAGGTTGCTGTTACAAGAGTTGCATCTGTTGCAAGAGCAGTTCCGCCTGTTTCAACATCATACCACATTGGGTTGTCTCCTGTTGTTACAGCAAGATCTGCTACTGTAGCTGAACCACAGAATGCTTGTGCATCTGCTGTTGGTACAGATGGTATTGGGTTTACTGTTACAGTAACTTCTGTTCTTGTACTTTCGCATCCGTTTACTGTTTGTGATACATAATAAGAACCTGTTGCAAGAGCTGCATCTGTTGCAAGAGCAGTTCCGCCTGTTTCAACATCATACCACATTGGGTTGTCTCCTGTTGTTACAGCAAGATTTGCTACTGTAGCTGAACCACAAAATGCTTGTGCATCTGCTGTTGGTGCATCTGGTATTGGGTTTACTGTTACAGTAACTGCTGTTCTTGTACTTTCACAGCCATTTATTGTTTGTGATACATAATAGGTTGCTGTTGCAAGAGTTGCATCTGTTGCAAGAGCTGTGCCTCCTGTTTCAACATCATACCACATTGGGTTGTCTCCTGTTGTTACAGCAAGATCTGCTACTGTAGCTGAACCACAGAATGCTTGTGCATCTGCTGTTGGTACATCTGGTATTGGGTTTACAGTTACACTAACTGCTGTTCTTGTACTTTCACATCCATTTACTGTTTGTGATACATAGTAGGTTGCTGTTACAAGAGTTGCATCTGTTGCAAGAGCAGTTCCGCCTGTTTCAACATCATACCACATTGGGTTGTCTCCTGTTGTTACAGCAAGATCTGCTACTGTAGCTGAACCACAGAATGCTTGTACATCTGCTGTTGGTGCATCTGGTATTGGGTTTACTGTTACAGTAACCTCTGTTCTTGTACTTTCACATCCATTTACTGTTTGTGATACATAGTAGGTTGCTGTTGCAAGAGTTGCATCTGTTGCAAGAGCAGTTCCGCCTGTTTCAACATCATACCACATTGGGTTGTCTCCTGTTGTTACAGCAAGATTTGCTACTGTAGCTGAACCACAGAATGCTTGTGCATCTGCTGTTGGTGCATCTGGTATTGGGTTTACGGTTACAGTAACCTCTGTTCTTGTACTTTCACAGCCATTTACTGTTTGTGATACATAATAGGTTGCTGTTGCAAGAGCATCAACGTTAGCCAACATATTATCATCTGCATCATACCAGTTTATATTTTCATACTCTGTTATAACTTGTACATTATCAACATTCCAAGATTTAGCAGTATTAGTACCATTTTCCGAAGTATATTTAAAAGCAATTACAAGATCTGAACCAACTGCCTCTGAAACATCTAAATCCCCAGAATTAACCCAACTATACCCACCTGAAGAACTTAATACAGGAGATAACAATTGCCAAGATGTTGTTGTAACGTTTCCTGTATAATTCGTTGTATAGTAAACTTCTATATCTGGACCACTATAATTGTAAGCACTATCAAAACTAAAAGTTGCTCCAATAACGCTAGATGGTATTGTAATAGGATTAGAAACCAACCAATCTTCATTATCTTCTAGATAACCGTTTATAGCTGCACTATTAGATGGATTACCAGAGGTATTGGTTTCCCATACTGTATCTCCATTAATACTAATTACATTCCAGTTAGAAAGGTTATCAAAATTATCTTCAAAAGTAGTTTCAAACACACTTATGCCTTCTGCCATCAAATCAGCTACAGTTGCAGCTCCACAAAACGTTTGTGTACTTGCTGCTGTTGGAGCAGCAGGTGCTTCGTTTATTGTTACAGCAACTGCTGTTCTTACACTCTCGCACCCACTAACTATTTGTGAAACATAATATGTACCAGTTACAAGTGCGGCATCTGTAGCTAGTGGAGTACCTCCTGTTGCTACGTCATACCAATTGTATATATTACTAGAATATCCCGTAAAACTAATATTTTGAACAGCCTCAGTAAATGAAGCCTCACCAGTAACATTACTAGATTCAAGTTTTATTTGTATATTACTACTTGAATCATTTATATCTACAGTATATGTATTATATGAAGCTTCATCTCCAACATTTACCCCTTGTTGTGGATTAATTGTTGTTACAAGACTTTCTATACCACCTACTATTTTTATTACAGATATTGTACTTACCCCTCCTAATGATACCGCATCGAAAGTTATTGATTGTAAACCATCGAAAGAAGGAGAGGTTATATGTGCACCGCCTGGATTTGAATTGAATAATACTAAGTATTGTCCTGCTGTTGCTAGAACACTATTAAGCTCCCAAGAACCTAAACTTAAGTCATAGTTGGCTGAAAGTGTACCACTAGGTAAACTTGAGAAATCTTCTTGTTCTGGTGCTGGCGGTACAAGTATCGAAGAGGTTAAGTCAGCAATAGTAGCAGCACCACAAAGCACCTGAGCTTCAGCCTCTGGGGCTTCAGCTATTGTGTTAACACTTACTGCAACTGCAACTCTTGCACTTTCACATCCATCTACGGTTTGTGAAACATAATATGTACCTGTTGTTACAGTAGCTTCTGGAGCTAATGCTGTACCTCCTGTTTCTGCTTCATACCATTTTGGCATTTCGCCTGTCGTTACTGTTAAATTTGCTACTGTAGCAATACCAGAACATAATGACTGTGATTCTGCTGTTGGTAAAGCTACCGAACCACATACAGTAGTAGTAACCTGAATTACATTAGAATTACCTGAAACCGTTACGCCATCATATGATCTAACTCTAAAATAATAAGTTGTGTTAGGTTGAAGACCTGTTACATTATATGATGTTACATTACCAACATCTAAACCGTCATATCCTGTTAAAAATGATGGATCATAACCGCCATCAAAAGTATGACTTCCTAAAGAAGTTAATGGTTGAGTAACACTATTATATGTAAAAGAAGAAACAATCCATTCTGAATCAGTAGCATTTGTACCTGCTGCCGTTCCCCAATCAGTAGTCGGATCAAAAACAGATGACTTTCTAATTAAAATTTTATCTTTAGTAGCTCCGCTCACTCCTGCAACACTCCATGCTGATCCAGGATCAATACCATCACCTATAGCATCAATCAAATTAAAATCAGTACCACTACCTCCATTCCACGCTATACCAAGTGCATCATCTCCATTATGAGAAAGACTCCCTGTGTACATATCTGCATTATATACATCTGTAGAATTATTTGCGATAACATAAGTAGCATCATTGGCTAGTGTACCCGAAAGTGTTATATCTGATTCTGGCCAGCTTCCGCCATTAGATATTATCCAGAGTTCATAATTTGAAAGATCTACTGTAGCACCTGTACCATTAAAAATTTCAATATACTTTTTGCTACCTCCACTACCTTCTCCATACTCTGATATAATTAGGTTAGAGGCAACTACATTAGTCCCAAAAGTTGATGATTCACTTACATCTAAGTAGTAACCTGTTGCACCTGTAACTGATTGCCAAGTTGCTGTAAACTCTCCTGTTGTTACATCTGTTGCACTTGTAGCAATAGGCTGACCAAAAGAAATGGCAGCAGAAAGCATAAACGCGACGAGTAATAGGTTTTTAATTTTTCTTTGTACTTTTTTAATCATAGCTTTAAATTGATATATTAATTTTGCTTATAAACATTGCAAGCAAATGTATAAATCTTAACTTAAAACAAGATGTCTCAGAATTAAAGTAAACATTAAATTATTGTTAATCAACATTATTACATCATCCTCCATACCTGAACCCAGTAAGGTGGTAATATTAGGGTACGTCCTCCCTTTGGGAAGTTATAATTAGCAGACCCCATAATTAGCTGTAGTTTATTTAATGGCAATGAATCATCGGCAATAGAAACTACCTGTTGCGATCCTGACAAATTTATCATAACTAATACTTTTTGATTACCTCCTATTTTAGTAAAAGCAATCACATTATCATTAGTATTAGCTACTCTGCTATAGTTGCCCAAGCCAATAGCAGGCTGCCTGCGTCTTAATTTTATTAACTCTTTATAAAAATCGAATAGTGAATTAGGTGTTTTTTGCTGTTCTTCTAAAGAAAACCCATCATTGGGTATCATTGGGTCTTTGTCTTTCCATGGGGCATTATTTAAATACCATAAAGCTGCTCCTTTAGTTATCGTATCAGCATACCATTTATATGATTGTCTTACAGGAATAATTTGCCCATCAACTTCTACCTCAAATTGTCTTCCGTGCATCCCTATTTCTTGACCATAATATATAGATGGCACCCCTCCTATAAGAAGATTTAATGCCGCCGCAACTCTAAGCTTATCTATAGTAATCCCTTCTAACGAAGAGAACCTATCAGTTTCGGGAATTTCTAGAAATACAATCGGTTGTTTATCTTTAGGTAATGTTGTAAATGTACTATCGGCAGCTGCAATAATTTTCTTTTTATCAAATGTAGTTATTGCTTCGCGAAGCGGATTAGCATATACCCTATCAGCATTAGCTACTGTAAAACAATCTGAACCATACTTATCTTTACCCGATTGAAGAGCTATAACTTCTAATTTAGGGTTTACTTTTTTCAAACCTTCTATAAGCGGTTTCCAAAATGTTTTTAACCCTTGCCCTGTAGCACCTTGTGAAGGATATCCGTTCCCCATACCTATAAACCTGAAACCATCTACCCCGTCTTTCCCCATAGCATCTTCGTTAATATATATTAAATCAGATAGCTGTTTTAGAAAATACTTTTGCACGTCGGGACTAGTAAGGTTTACAGCTACTACTTGTTCTTTATTATCGTTATATGTACTATGTAACTCTATATTTTTAAGAAAAATAGGCTTTTTATTTTGCTTATCTGTATAAGATATATATCCTGAATATTGAGAATTAGGATTACGATAAGAGTCTTTATACCATACATGTTTCCCCGAAACATAGTTAAGCTGCACATCTTGGTATATTTTCATACGTCTTAAATGTACCGCTTTTATCAAAGCTTTATAATCAGCCCAGTTGCCATAGGTAGTATCTATCTTTTCAAAACTATCAGCATAATAATTATGATAAAAACTTGATTGATATATAGGAGAAAGCACTATACTGGTTACCCCTAGTTTATACAACTCGTCTAGTTTTTGCTCAACTCCTTTAAGGTCGCCATACCCATCATTATTACTATCAAAAAAACTTCGGGTAAAAATTTCATACATTACCTCTTGTGCCGAAAGTGGGGCTGATAAACAAAATAATGAAAACAGTAATACTATTTTTTTCATAGCTTATATATTGTAACATTTTGTTTCAAATATAAGGCTATTTCTTTTTTTGCATACCATCTTCCATTATATATCGAGTAGTTAAGTTAAAACAAAATATTTACCAATATAATTACCTTCTACCTCTACTAATCTTACCTAAACGTTTGCATTCTTCATTGCTCTAAAAGGCTTTTTTAAATAAAATTTAAATCTACAATTGCTATGGTTTTGCTTGGAGACACTTTTTCTATTTAGACTAAAAGCGGTAACCTACACTTATTGCGCGACGATTAATAACATCATGATCTGTTTTATCAGCATTAAATAAGTTTCCTCCCATACCAACTAATACTTCAAAAACGATTCCGCTTTTAGTAACCCATTTACACCCAAAACTTAAACCAAGTGATAAATCAATCACATCAGGACCTTCGTTTAAAGTAATATTTCCATTAACATCCATTAATTGTTTTCCATCGGTTGAGCCTAATGTACCAAATCCTTCAATAAAAAACCCTGAAGCATACTTTTTACCAAAGTATCTCCTATAAAAAGGAGAAATTTGAAAATTAGCATCCTCGTCATATTTTTGGCTAAAGACATACATACCAGTTATTCCTAGTGAAGATTTTTTATTTAAGTTCCTTTCATAAGTTCCTTCAAAAAGTCCCAATGCTGTAAAATACACATTGATTTTTACATCATTTTTCTTTTCAAATTGATTCTTGATAGTTTCACTTTGGTTTTGTGCTTTAGCCGTAAAAAGAGAAAACAAAAACACGATTATTAAAGATGTTTTTTTCATAAAAAGTTTATTTATTTTTTCATTGGCAAAAGTAAATTAAGCTAGTATAAAAAGGTTTCAACATCTTAAAACTGAAGAAATCGGTACTTATTTTTGACTATTACGATAATTATTTGGGGTCATTCCAGTAACTTTCTTAAATGCTTTATAAAAGGTAGTTTTTGAAGTAAAACCTGACTCTAATCCTAAGGCTAATATATTGTAGTTCTCATATTCTGGATCTACAATCATTTTCTTAACAGCTTCTACACGATATTGGTTTATGTAGTTTGCAAAATTTTCTCCTGTAACAGTATTTACAAGTTGAGAAACATAACCTGTACTTATACCTAATCTTTCAGCAATTTTTTCTCTATTTAATGTGCTATCTTTATAAATCTCTTGGTTTTCACAAAGTTCTTCAAGTTTTTTAAAATACTGATTATCTGGCGTAAAAGATTCCTTTTTAATAATAACCTCAGTTGACATATCGTTGTTTAGAATTAATAAGCTATTATTCAGCAATATGTTAATACCTCCTTTATCTTTAGCTAGTTTATACTTATAAACCCCAATATATGCTGTCCAATGTATTAAGAATGCTGCAAATAGTGCTATAATTTTCATGACATACAAAATATCATAATGTAAAAATATAGCTAAAAGTATAGCGATTACCCAAGAAAACAATAGTATAGAAACAATTATACATAAGAGCGTTAACCATTGTTTTTCTTCTTCATCTTTTGAAAATTTTATAAAACTATATGTGTAGATTAAAATAGCAGGAATAAATGTTAAGACTAAAAAAAGTTCTATATAGTTTAGAATCTCAAATAATTTAATACCCAAATCTGTGATATTATACATATCAGTAACAGTATAAGAGGTATTAAGAATACTGATAATGACCGAATAACTAAAAGGAACGAAAAACCATAGTAATTTTTTTGAATTCTTTACAGGATGATTTGCTTGGTTTACAACAAACAAAAAAATAAAAACTGGAAAAAGAAATGCCCATTCTATATGATCAAAAAATCGCAGGAAAGAAATGGTATTAAATGCTTCTGAGATTTCAAAAACAAGATTTAACAGAAGTATGGAAAGTGTAAATATGGCATAGGCCAAATATTTATTTGCAATACTCTTAAATAAAGGTGATTTTAAAATAATTATTCCTAAAATTATCCCTTGAAAAATTGCAATATTTAGAAGTGTTGTATAAATCAAAAATGAATATGCATTAATAAATTATCTTTCAGTACAAGTAAATATGCTTTATAACGTGATGGCATAGAAAATATTGCTTATTTGTATACGATGGTTTTCCGATGAAAAACTAGAAAATAGCAAACACATAACCCACTGTTATGATACACAAAAACACCAATCACACATTAAATATTTACATAAAATGAGATTTAATATAAAATGCCTATCGAGAATTGCTACTTTTGCAAAACATAAAACAATACAATTTACAAATGCTTATCATAGGAATTGCAGGCGGTACCGGAAGCGGAAAAACAACTGTTGTACACCAGATAATGAACGAACTACCACTAACAGAGGTAGGTATAATATCTCAAGACTCATACTATAGAGATAATTCATCACTTAGTTTTGAAGATAGGGCAAAAATAAACTTTGACCATCCTAGAGCTATTGATTTCGAATTACTGGCACAGCACCTAAAAGAGTTACGAGAAGGAAAAACGATAGAACAACCTGTATACTCGTTTGTAACTCATAATAGAACAGATGATACTGTGATAACTCACCCCAGAAAGGTAATGATAGTAGAAGGCATACTTATACTTTCCGACCCTAAGCTTAGGGAGATGTTTGATATTAAAATATTTGTACATGCCGACTCTGACGAGCGATTGATAAGAAGACTAAAGCGTGATATTGCAGAGAGAGGACGTGATATGGATGAGGTGCTAAACCGATACCAAACTACGCTAAAACCTATGCATCAACAATTTATAGAACCTACTAAAACACATGCCGACATCATTATTCCTAATGATAAATATAATACGGTAGCTATTGATGTAGTACGAGCAGTAATAAACCAACGTCTTGCATAAAAAATATCAAAAAAAGTAGTACTTTGTAATTGTTTATAAATTTTCAACATGAAAGCTTTCAGCAAATTAACCACAAAATATCCTTTCCTAAAATTCATAGGAAACAGGTACTTACTGGTTATAATTTTTTTTGCTGTATGGATGTTTTTTATAGATAATTACTCCCTTTATTTTGATCATCCTGTTTTAGATAAAGAGATTAAAGAACTCGAAGAAAATAAAGCATACTACATTCAGGAAATAAAAAAAGATAGTACCAGTATAAAGCATCTGAATAATCCTGACCAGACTGAAAAATATGCGCGTGAACAATATTACATGAAACGCGAAAATGAAGATATATATATAATAGAATTTGAAGAGGATGTGCCCGAAGAGGTAACAACCAACAAATCACTATAAAAAATTTTTGTACATGAGCGAACATCTATTTAACGGGTTTGAACCTGTATCATCCAAACAATGGAAACAACAGATACAGTTTGAGCTTAAAGGAGCAGATTATAACGAAACACTTGTATGGGAAAGCCCCGAAGGTATTAAGGTAAAACCTTTTTACCATAATGACGAGTTTACCCCTACCGCACCCACAGGTACAAAAGCTGCTAACTTCAGTATATGTCAGAATATATTTGTTTTCGATATAGAAAAATCTATTTCAAGAGCAAATGACACTTTAAAACGTGGTGCCGAAAGCCTACGCTTTACTATAGAAAATGACAAAACAGACGTAGAAAAACTGCTTAATGGAATTCCTTTAAAGGAGACTACTGTTTATATAAATTTGAGTTTCCTTTCAATCGATTTCGTAAAACGTATTGACGTCTTTGCAAAACAAAAAGGCACAACAATATATATTCAACTAGATCCTATTGGCAACCTTGCCAAAGAAGGAAACTGGTTTGGTGGTATGCAAAAAGATATTGATACCTTAAATACTATTGCTATAGCTTGTAGCAACATCAACTTTTTAAGTGTAGATGGAAGCCTCTATCAAAATGCAGGAGCCAATATTGTACAACAAATAGCCTATACAGTAGCTCATGCTAATGAATATTTCAATTCAATAGCGACTATAAACAAACCTATAGTATTACAGGTTGCCGTTGGTACAAACTACTTTTTTGAGATTGCAAAATTACGTACATTAAGAAAATTGTTTAGGCTTATTGCTAATGAGTATAACCATACTGAGGGTTGCCATATAATTGCCACACCATCAAAACGAAATAAAACATTATACGACTATAATGTAAATATGCTACGTACTACTACCGAATGTATGAGTGCTATACTAGGCGGTGCTAATGCGATTACCAACCTCCCTTATGATGCTCTATATCATAAAGACAATGAATTTGGCGATAGAATAGCAAGGAATCAACTACTTGTACTAAAACACGAAAGTTATTTTGATAAAGTAGACAATCCTGCCGATGGTGCTTATTACATTGAAGAACTAACACAACAAATGGCAGAGAAAGCTCTGGCTATTTTTAAAGATATAGAAGCTAATGGTGGTTTTTTACATCAGCTAAAAGACGGTACTATACAACGAAAAATACAAGAAAGTGCTACTAAAGAACAAGAACTTTTTGATAGTGGTAAAGAAGTACTACTAGGTACCAATAAATACCCTAACAAGAACGACAGAATGAGTGGCGAACTGGAATTATATCCGTTTGTAAAAAAAGATCCTAGAAAAACACTCATTACTCCGATAATAGAAAAACGCCTAGCGGAGCAAATAGAGCAGGAAAGACTAAACGGAGAAGATAAAAACGGTTGTTAATTACAAAGAAAGTCATGATGAAGAGAAAAGACCTACAACATATTCAACTTAAAGATACTCCTAAGAATACTACCTCCTCAGCAGAAGAAAATAACTTTACTACTGCCGAAGGTATTGAGATAAAAAAAGAATATAATCATAACGATATTGAAAATCTGGAGCACATAGGGTTTGCTGCAGGTTTTGCACCAAACCTTCGTGGACCTTACAGCACTATGTATGTGCGTCGCCCATGGACAGTAAGGCAATATGCAGGTTTCTCTACCGCCGAAGAGAGTAATGCGTTTTACAGACGTAATCTTGAAGCAGGACAAAAAGGACTATCTGTAGCGTTTGACCTTGCCACACACCGAGGGTACGATAGCGACCACGAACGCGTAGTAGGCGATGTAGGTAAAGCAGGTGTAGCAATTGATAGTGTAGAAGACATGAAAGTACTTTTTGACCAAATTCCATTGGGCGAAATGTCGGTTTCTATGACTATGAATGGTGCAGTACTACCCATTATGGCATTCTATATTGTAGCTGCCGAAGAGCAGGGCGTAGCACCTGAATTACTTTCGGGAACGATACAAAATGATATATTAAAGGAGTTTATGGTGCGTAATACGTACATCTACCCTCCTACACCATCAATGAAAATTATTGCTGATATATTTGAATATACCAGTAAAAACATGCCGAAGTTTAACTCTATTAGTATATCGGGCTACCACATGCAGGAAGCAGGAGCTACTGCCGATATTGAGCTTGCCTATACCCTTGCCGATGGTCTTGAGTACATCCGTACAGGGCTTGCAGCAGGTATGAAAATAGATAAATTTGCACCACGTCTTTCTTTCTTTTGGGCTATTGGTATGAACCATTTTATGGAAATTGCCAAAATGCGTGCAGGGCGTATGTTGTGGGCAAAACTGTTACAACAATTTAATCCCGAAAATCAAAAATCGTTAGCACTGCGTACCCACTGTCAAACCAGTGGTTGGAGTCTTACAGAACAAGACCCTTTTAACAATGTAGCACGTACGTGTATAGAAGCTGCGGCAGCAGCTTTTGGCGGAACACAGTCATTACATACTAATGCATTAGATGAAGCTATTGCGCTACCAACTGATTTCTCGGCACGTATAGCACGTAATACACAAATATTCTTACAAGAAGAAACCAAAATAACTAAAACTGTCGATCCTTGGGCAGGCAGCTACTATGTAGAAAGCCTTACTAAAGAAATCGCCGATAAAGCATGGGCACTAATTGAAGAGGTAGAAGAACTCGGAGGTATGACCAAAGCTATTGAAGAAGGTATACCTAAACTGCGTATTGAAGAAGCTGCTGCACGTAAACAAGCACGTATAGACAGCGGACAAGATATAATAGTAGGTGTAAACAAATATCGTCTTGAAAAAGAAGACCCATTACATATACTGGATGTAGATAACCAAATGGTACGTCGCCAGCAGATAGAACGTTTAGAACAGATAAAAGCAAGCCGTGACAACCAAAAAGTAACTGAGTGTTTAGAGAAACTAACCGAATCGGCTAAAACGGGCGAAGGCAACTTATTAGCTTTAGCAGTAGAAGCTGCCCGCTATAGAGCAACATTGGGTGAAATAAGTGATGCCCTCGAAACAGTATATGGCAGGTACAAAGCACAAATAAAATCATTTAGCGGTGTGTATAGTAAAGAGATAAAAAACGATGAGAGCTTTGAAAAAGCCAAGCAGCTTGCCGATGAATTTGCAAAGCTAGAAGGACGTCGTCCGCGTATCATGATTGCTAAAATGGGGCAAGACGGTCATGACCGTGGTGCAAAAGTTGTAGCTACAGGTTATGCCGATGTAGGTTTTGATGTAGATATAGGTCCGTTATTCCAAACACCTGCCGAAGCTGCAAAACAAGCGGTAGAAAATGATGTGCATATTCTTGGTGTATCGTCTCTTGCAGCAGGACATAAAACGTTAGTACCCCAAGTTATAGCAGAGCTTAAAAAATATGGTCGCGAAGATATTATGGTTATTGTAGGAGGGGTTATCCCTGCCCAAGATTACCAATATCTTTTTGATTGTGGTGCTGTTGCCGTGTTTGGTCCTGGTACCAAAATAAGTGAAGCTGCCATTAAAATTTTAGAGGTCTTGATTAAAGGTTTTGAAGAATAACACGATTAAAAAGTAATATTTTTAGTCTCAATTCTTACATTTGAAACCTTAACTTAATCATTAAAAGAAAAAATGAAAGACACTCGCTTATCGCAATTAGACGGACTACGAGGTTTATTTGCCTTAATGGTAGCATTATTTCATTTTCCTTCTGATGGTGATTTTAGTACTATATCCCTGCTTTCTAACTTTATGATAAGGCAGGGAGATTTGTTTGTCGATTTCTTTTTTGTACTCTCTGGTTTTGTTATCAGTCTTAACTATACCAATAGGATAAATGAAAAAGACGATTTTATAAAGTATCTTAAAGCGCGATTTTTACGCCTATATCCACTATTGTTTTATACAGTAATCATCTATCTTGGTTTCGAGTTGGTATTTAATCTCTTTTTACCTCATCTTTTAACCAACCCAGAACCTATAAGCGTATTATTTTTACAAACGCTAAACTCATTACTATTTCTTAATTCTACCCCTATTATTGATATGGTGGGGATGAATTTCCCATCATGGTCTATTTCATCCGAAATGATATCTTACATTATTTTTGGTTTGGCACTATTATGGTTTAATCGTAGTAAAAAATATGCTATTGGCTTTATACTCTTAGCATCTGCTGCTTTTATTATATACTTAAATAGTTATATGGAAACTATGAAATGGGGTTTTGTAAGAGGGCTGGTTTGCTTTATGACAGGATTTTATACATTTAAGCTATACCAACAAAACAAGAATATTACACTTAATAAATACTTAGAATATTTAGTCCCAATATTGTTAGTATCTGTCTTATACATAAGATACTATTATGTTAACAATATTGAGCTATACAGCCTTTTTATAATACCTCTATTTTTCGGAATTTCCATTTTTGTATTTGCATTAAGTAATGGATATATTGTAAAGTTAATGTGTCATAGTTTTTTTCAATTCTTAGGAAAAATATCATACTCGTTATATTTAAATCATGCGATAGTGATGGTTATATTTACAAAATTTATTTTCGGTTTTCTTAAAGTTCCTGTAACCGAACTTGCAGTATCTTTAACAATAATAGCCTACTTGCTTTTTATTGTCATTTATTCTTATTTTACTTATATTTTTATAGAAGTTAAAGGCAAAAAATTCCTTCAAAACTTTTACCCTTTTAAAAGGAAAGAATCTTCTTTTATTGTAAAACCATAAAAGCAATTACAAATAATGAACATCAAAAAAGTTTTTGAAAACAATAAAAACTGGGTAGCACAACAGTTACAAAAAGATCCTGAATACTTTAATAATTTATCGCAAGGACAATCGCCTGAAATATTATATATAGGCTGTTCTGACAGTAGAGTTGCTGCTGAGGAATTGATGGGCGTACGACCTGGAGATATTTTTGTACATCGTAACATTGCTAATATGGTTCCTAATACTGACCTTAACAGTATGTCGGTGATTAACTATGCGGTAGTACACCTCAAGGTAAAGCATATCATAGTATGCGGACACACTAATTGCGGTGGTATTAAAGCTGCCATGCACCATACCGATATGGGGATATTAAACCCTTGGCTGCGTAACATTAGAGACGTATATCGTCTGCATCGTAATGAGCTTGACGCTATTGAAAACGAAACAGATCGATATGACCGCCTTGTAGAACTCAATGTACAAGAACAGTGTATTAATGTTATTAAAACTGCCGAAGTGCAAAAAGCAGCCACCGAAACTGGGCTTACTGTACACGGATGGATTTTTGACTTACAATCAGGTAAACTTATCGATCTTAATATCGATTTCGAAAAAATAACGCAAGATATCGTTAGCATCTATCGCATTCGCTCCTGATAAATTTAATCCAATCATAATTTTCAGTTACCTATATTTACATCAGATATAAATATTAGGAATGGCACATAGTAATTTCGGAATAAAAGGACTCACCGATGCAGAGGTACTAGAATCGAGAGAACAGCATGGTAGTAATGCCATTACTTATAAAAAAGAGTACTGGTTTTTTGATGCTGTAAAAAGCCTTTTTACCGAACCAATGGTATTGTTATTATTGGTTGCTGCTATAATTTATTTTATAAGTGGCGACACGGGCGACTCCATATTTATGCTATTTGCAATACTACTCGTTGCTACAATATCACTCTATCAGGACAGAAGAAGCCGTAACGCCTTGCGCGACCTTAAAAATTATACACAGCCCCATTGCAGTGTCATCAGAAATGGTGAAATAATTAGTATTGAAAATGAAGAGCTAGTTATTGGCGATTTTATGGTTACCGAAGAAGGCAGCTATATTCCTGCCGACGGTAATATTGTGCACTCCAATGACTTTTCGGTTAATGAATCGGTTATTACCGGAGAAGCCATGTCGGTATCCAAAAATGAGAGAGAAAACAATAATTCTATTTTTCAAGGCACTATAGTAACCGGAGGACTTGCTATTGCAAAAGTTACAGCAATAGGCAGTAGCACAAAACTGGGTAAAATTGGTGAAAGCCTTGACAGCATAAAAGAGGAAAAAACACCTCTTGAAATACAAATAGCCCATTTTGTAAAAATAATGGTAATTATAGGTGCTATTGTTTTTACAGCGGTTTGGGGCATTCATTTTTATCAGTCAGGTAAAGCAGTTGAGAGTTTGCTAAAAGCACTAACACTTGCTATGAGTATATTGCCCGAAGAGATACCTGTTGCCTTTACCGCTTTTATGGCACTCGGTGCTTGGCGCTTGATGCAAAAAGGTATTTTGGTTAAACAAATGAAAACTGTAGAAACGCTTGGGAGTGCTACTGTAATATGTACCGACAAAACAGGAACCATAACCCAGAATAAAATGGCATTGGCAGAATTATATGTTTTTGCCGATGACGCAATAATAAATGCTGATAGCATTACTAATCAAGAATCAGGACAACTTTTAACTACAGCCATGTGGGCAAGCGAACCAATACCGTTTGACCCTATGGAAGCAGCACTACACGCTGCATATAAAAAAATGGCGCATCATGATGAGAGACCCGAATATACTATGATGCACGAGTATCCGCTAGATGGGAAGCCTCCTATGATGACACATCTTTTTGAAAATAAAAGTGGTAACCGAATTATAGCGGCAAAAGGTGCTCCCGAAGCTTTAATAGATGTATCGGGGCTTAATGAGGCTAATAAAAATAAAGTGAAAGATGCTATCACTACTATGGCAAGCAAAGGCTATAGAGTTTTAGGTGTAGGTAGTGCACAATTTGATGGAAATAACTTTCTCGAAAAACAACAAGACTATAATTTCACTTTCTTGGGGTTAGTCGCTTTTTACGATCCTCCAAAAGACAATATAAAATCAGTTTTTGAAGATTTTTATAAAGCTGGTATAGCTATTAAAATTGTTACAGGCGATAACGAAGCTACAACAACTGCCATTGCAAAGCAAGTTGACTTTAGAGGGTCTGAAAATCATATTTCGGGAGATGAATTAATGGCTTTAGATGATACTACACTACAACAAAAAGTAATGGATACAGCAATCTTTACCCGAATGTTCCCCGAAGCCAAACTAAGGATTATTAATGCACTCAAAGCTCAGGGACAAATAGTAGCCATGACTGGCGATGGTGTTAACGATGGTCCAGCACTTAAAGCGGCCCATATAGGCATTGCTATGGGTAATAAAGGTACTGAAATAGCTAAAGAAGCCGCATCACTTATACTACCTGATGATGACCTAGTAAAAATGGTAGATGCTATAGCGATGGGCAGACGAATATATGCCAACCTAAAAAAAGCGATACAGTATATTATCTCTATTCATATCCCTATAATACTTACCGTTTTTATTCCTGTAGCACTCGGCTGGAAATACCCCGATATTTTTTCGCCAGTACATATTATTTTTCTCGAACTTATTATGGGTCCTACCTGCTCTGTTATTTATGAAAATGAGCCTATGGAGAAAAATGCTATGTCTCAAAAACCACGACCTTTTACAAATACTTTTTTTAGCTTTAAGGAAATTATTACAAGTATTATACAAGGTATAGCCATAACAGTGGGAACACTAGGAGTTTACCTTTATGCCGTAAACTGCGACTACAACGAAGCCCAAACACGTACTATGGTATTTACGGTATTAGTATCGGCAAATATATTTCTTACTCTGGTTAATAGGTCATTTTACTATTCGGTGATCACCACATTGCGATACAAAAACAATTTTATACCGCTCATTATTGGTATAACTGTTATTTTGACAATGCTTTTATTATACATTGAACCTATTAAACAATTTTTCAATTTTGAAACACTTACCATACCACAAATGGCTATTAGTATTGCAAGTGGTTTTATAACAGTAGTGTGGTTTGAAGTTGTAAAATGGATGAACCGAAAGCGTAATCCTTTGGCATAATTTTTCAGTTTTTATATCTTTTTTGTAAATTTGAGATTAGTACTAATATTCAAATTTCAAACTTTTATGGGAAAAGGAGATGTAAAAACAAAAAGAGGAAAAATTTGGCGTGGCACTCACGGTGTAAGACGACCTAAAGAGAAAAGTTCAGGAAACGGCGACTCAGAATCTTCTGATAATTAAAAACAATTTTAGAGAAGGTAGCATAAAACATAGCTACCTTTTTTAATAATATAAAACATATAACAATGGAAAAACAGCATTTTGAAACTATTTACCTTACGGGTATTACACTACCACACAAAACGACTAATGCTAACGGACAAGCAGCACAAGATTGCGGTAACTTATGGCAAGAGTTTCAAAAAGGTAGTTGGTTTGTAAAAATACCCGAAAGAATTGAAGATAAAGTATATGCGGTTTATTATGATTATGAAGGCGACCATAACCAGCCCTATTCTTTTTTCATTGGATGCAGGGTTGCTGCTGGCGCACCTATACCCGAAGAAATGGAAAATATAGTAATTCCTCAAGGCGATTTTATAAAATTTACGGCGAAGGGCAAAATGCCTGACTGTATAGGCGAAGCATGGCAAACAATATGGAGTTCAGAATTAAAAAGAGCCTATAAAGCCGACTTTGAAGTATATGATGAGCGTAGTCATGACTGGAACAATGCAGAAGTAGATATCTTTATTAGTATGTAAAGATAATTTTAAGTTCCTGTTTATCTATTTTCTCAAAAACTAATATATTTGCTACACCTTTGTAAAGAAGGACTCGGGATGTAGCGCAGCCTGGTAGCGTACTAGCATGGGGTGCTAGGGGTCGCTGGTTCGAATCCAGTCATCCCGACTATAAAAAGCCAAACATTATTGTTTGGCTTTATTATTTTAAAATCGAATCTAAAAATGAAATTCAATCTTATCATTATCCCAACTGGTCTACAATACCCTTATAAAAAGTAATAAGAGCATAAAGTACACCCTTTTTATTTTCAAATACTAAGTGAAACTCGGTGACAAGTACTTTAATATTATCCTCATTTAATGAAGTGATTATTTTAGGTTCAAATAAATTTTCTCTTGCCAGCAATTCTAAATTTGTCGAAATCAATAAACTCTCAAGATTCTTCTTAAAAGCATTATTAGGGCTTTCAACTTTTAAAATATTTGCTTTACGATAAAATAATCGATAATAATGGCTTCTGTTTGTAATCAAGAACTCAGGAATAGTTTCTCCCAATTGTAGCTGCATCTCTATTTTTGCTAAATTATGATTTCCCAGTTCATAACTAACATTTATACAATAACCTTTATAATTTATTACTAACGAATAGTATGATACAAAAACTCTTGTACCTCTCCCTCCGCTATACTTTGTATCAATTACTTCAAATTCGCCATTTTCCTGCTTAGCGATTTCGGCAAAAACTTCGTTCATCTCTTTAGGTTTATATAAAAGAAATTAAATATAGATTTTTTTCTTTAAAAACCACCCTTGCAAAACATTATGTAAGCATAACACTTTAATTGTTATCTTTACGATATAACAAATCATACAAAGAAAAATGAGCTATACTGATAAAATGCTTCGCGATGATGCGTTGCAAGACAAAGTAATAGTGGTAACAGGCGGCGGAAGCGGACTGGGTAAAGCCATGACAAAATATTTTATGGAACTTGGTGCTAAAGTTGCCATTACATCGCGTAATCTAGAAAAACTACAAACTACCGTAAAAGAACTGGAAGAAGAAACAGATGGTAAATGTCTAGCTGTAAAGTGTGACGTGCGCCACTATGAGGAAGTCGAAAATATGCTAAAAGTAGTACTCACTACATACGGACGTGTAGATGTGTTACTTAACAATGCAGCAGGTAACTTTATATCTCCTACCGAAAGGCTTTCGGCTAATGCATTCGATACTATCATAGATATCGTATTAAAAGGTTCTAAAAACTGTACACTTGCCTTTGGTAAACATTGGATAGACACAAAACAAGAAAATACAAGTATCCTTAATATTGTTACTACCTATGCATGGACAGGATCGGCATATGTAGTACCAAGTGCTACTGCTAAGGCAGGAGTACTGGCAATGACAAGAAGTCTTGCTGTAGAATGGGCAAAATATGGTATACGCTCTAATGCAATTGCTCCAGGTCCTTTTCCTACAAAAGGCGCATGGGACAGATTATTGCCAGGTGACCTTAAAGACAAATTTGACCTTGCTAAAAAAGTTCCATTAAAACGTGTGGGCGACCATCAAGAACTTGCCAACCTAGCTGCCTACTTGGTATCTGATTTTTCAGCCTATGTAAATGGCGAAGTAATAACCATAGATGGTGGAGAATGGCTTAAAGGCGCAGGGCAGTTTAACCTACTAGAAGATATACCAGAAGAGATGTGGGACATGCTTGAAGCAATGATTAAAGCTAAGAAAAACAAATAATTAGATTTAAAAATTACTTAATAGCCAATACTAAAAAAAGTATTGGCTATTTTTTTTGCTTTTTATTTAGACTTGATATAAATAAAAATAATATATTTGCACCCGTAATACTATTTTTAATAAATCTAAATAAACAATTATCATGAAGAAAAATTTACTTCTCTTCGCTTCATTATTTACCGGATTATTTACATCCGCACAAGAGGATTATACAGCAGTAACAATTCCTTTACAACCCGCTTATACCGATCAGGTATTTTTTCAGCTTTCCTCTAACACGCAAACAGCTGTTGCTGTTGATAGCTGGGATCTTGCATTTTTAAGATATTCTGTACAGGAAATAGGTATTCGTATTAACGATAGCCAAGGCACACAAGTTTTTGAAGCTTCTAATGACATTAACGATTGGGCTACTATTGATATAACTGAGGAGGCTAACTGGACACAACTATACAATTCAGAAACAACTTGGTTAACAGGAGCTTTTGATACTGGTTCTGCAGAATATGGATGGGGAAACTACAACCCTGCAAACCACCATGTTACAGGAGCTGTTGTTTTTGTACTAAAATATACTGACGGGTCGTATAAAAAACTGGTTATAGAAGATTATTTTGGTGGATATACTATTAAATATGCAACATGGAATAGCACTGCATGGGGAGATGATGTAACAAGTGTTATACCTAATGGAGACTCTAATTATACTTTTAACTTCTTCTCACTTGACACTGATGAAACTGTAACAGTATCTCCTGAAGATACAGACTGGGATCTTGCTTTTGGTAGATACTACGGAAATATAGGTACTGATGAAGAACCTACTATGTACTTAGTTAGCGGTGCCCTTAATAATTCTGCTACCGTACTTGTAGCTCAAATAGATGAAACTGGAGTTACTGAAGAAGAGCCAACAGCTCCTGCTGGAGAAGCTTACTCAACGGACATCAATACTATTGGCGATGACTGGAAGGCATTTAACATGAATACTTTTACTTATGATATTGATGCTGAAACAACTTACTATGTAAAACATGTTGATGAAGGTACTATTTACAGATTATACTTTACTTCTTTCGAAGGTTCATCTACAGGTAATTTAAGTTTTAACTACAAAAACATTTCAGCAACAGCAGATTTAGAAGACCTTAATAGTAATGTGAGTTTTGGCTTTTACCCTAACCCAACTACTGATAAAAGAATTACTTTAATGTATGATCTTAAAAACTCAGTTGCTGAGAAAAACACTGTAACGATATACAGTGTAACAGGAGCAAAAGTATTTGAGACAGAAGTTACTAGCAATTCTGGTTTCTATACTAAAGAGGTAAACCTTTCATCTTTAACATCCGGAATATACATTGTACAAATGCAATCGGGTAATTATACCGAATCTAAAAAATTAGTGATACGCTAAGGCAGTACAACATTTTTTAAATAACGAAGCCAGAGGAAATATTCTCTGGTTTTTTTATTTCCTAATGTTAACAAATTCCGTTTTCAGAAACCATAAATAATTGTATTTTTACGGTTCAAAATTTATAAGTGCTAATGGGTAAAATCATCGCTATTGCTAACCAAAAGGGAGGCGTGGGCAAAACAACAACTTCGGTAAACTTAGCGGCTTCGCTAGGTGTATTGGAAAAAAAAGTACTCTTAATAGATGCTGACCCGCAAGCTAATGCGAGTTCTGGTCTAGGTATTGATGTGGAAACTGTAGAAATTGGTACTTATCAAATACTAGAACACAGTAGCACGCCTAAAGAGGCTATTATACCATGCACGGCACCTAATGTTTCTATAATACCAGCACACATAGACTTGGTAGCTATAGAAATAGAACTTGTAGATAAAGAAAACAGGGAGTATATGCTAAAACAAGCATTAGAGAGTATAAAAGATGAGTATGACTATATACTTATCGATTGTGCCCCCTCATTAGGGTTACTAACGCTTAATGCGCTTACAGCAGCCGACTCTGTTATTATACCTATACAATGCGAATATTTTGCATTAGAAGGTTTGGGCAAATTATTAAACACTATAAAAAGTGTACAAAAAATACACAACCCTGCGTTAGATATAGAGGGATTACTTCTTACTATGTACGACTCTAGATTGCGCCTTAGTAACCAAGTAGTAGAAGAGGTACAAAAACACTTTAGCGATATGGTGTTTAAAACGCTTATACAACGAAATGTAAAACTAAGCGAGGCGCCAAGTTATGGCGAAAGCATTATAAACTATGATGCTACAAGTAAAGGAGCGAGCAATTACCTTCACTTGGCAGAAGAGATAATAAAGAAAAACAGTACTGTAGGTTTATGACAAAAGCAATAAAAAAACAAGCACTAGGTAGAGGATTATCGGCATTATTAAAAGATCCTGAAAACGATATTAAATCGGTAGAGGATAAAAATGCAGATAAAGTAGTAGGTAATATTATTGAGCTTGATATTGAAGCTATAGAAATAAACCCATTTCAGCCGAGAACTAACTTTAACGAAGAGTCGCTTACAGAGCTATGTACCTCGATAAAAGAACTTGGGGTAATACAACCTATTACCGTAAGAAAGCTTGAGTATAATAAATACCAATTAATATCGGGAGAGCGCCGTTTGCGCGCTTCTAAAATGGCAGGATTAACACATGTACCTGCTTACATTCGTATTGCTAACGATAACGAATCGTTAGTTATGGCATTGGTAGAGAATATTCAACGTCATGACCTAGACCCTATCGAGATAGCACTTTCTTACCAAAGGCTTATTGACGAAATACAACTTACTCAGGAACAAATGAGTGAGCGTGTAGGTAAAAAACGTTCTACAATTGCTAATTATTTGCGATTACTAAAACTTGACCCTATAATTCAAACAGGAATTCGTGATGGTTTTATCTCAATGGGACATGGTCGTGCTATAATTACTATAGAAAATCATGATGCACAGGCAGATATATATCAAAAAATTGTAAGCCAAAACTTATCGGTAAGAGAAACCGAGGCATTAGTAAAAAACTATCAAGAAAGCCTAAAACCTGCTACATCTAAAACTACAGCAAAATCAAATGCTTTTAATGTAGAAGAAACTCAGCAAAAAACTATTACTGAGTTTTTTGGAGCAAAAGTAGATGTAAAAGTAGATACCAAAGGAAAAGGAAAAATAACTATACCTTTCCACTCAGAAGAAGATTTCAATAGGATTATAAAACTTATACAGCGTTAGTGAAAAACAAGCTTTTCATATTCATCCTACTCTTAGTATTCTCATCTGTACCATTATTGGCACAGAACGACGAATTAAAAACCAACATTGTGGTTAAAGATTCTGTCGATATGAAACCTTATACCATAGACCCACTTGCCCCCTCTAAAGCCGCCTTCTATTCGGCAGTACTACCAGGGCTTGGTCAAGTATACAACAAGAAGTACTGGAAAGTACCTATTGTGTATGGAGCTATGGGACTTAGCCTTTATTATTATAACTTTAATAATAAAAAATACCACGAGTATAGAGATGCTTACAGAGATAAACTAGCAGGACGCGAGGTAACTGGGCAATTGTCTTCACTTACTGAAGACCGTCTTATAAGCGGGCAGACCTTTCATCAACGTAATCGCGATCTTTCGATGCTAATAACTGTAGGACTGTATGTACTTAATATAGTTGAAGCTAACGTTAATGCACATTTAGGACAGTTTAATGTAAATGAAAACCTTTCACTTTATCCTAAACTGGATAGAAATGAAATAGACAACAACTACCACATGGGTCTTGCCCTCAACTACCAATTTTAAAATAGTATGAAAATTGCACTTTTAGGTTACGGAAAAATGGGCAAGGTAATAGAACGCGTGGCGCAAGAAAGAGGTCATGAAATAATATTGCGTAAAAAAAGTGCTGATAGCTTTGATGGTTTAGAAAATGCCGATGTTGCCATAGAATTTAGCGTACCTAGTGCTGCCGTAAATAATATTAATGAATGTTTTACTAAAAACATACCCGTAGTGAGTGGCACTACAGGATGGCTAGAGCATTACGATGAAATAAAAAAGCTATGTAACGCTAATAACGGAGCTTTTTTATACGGCTCTAACTTTAGCTTAGGTGTAAACATTTTTTTTGAGCTTAATGTACAGCTTGCCAAAATGATGTCGAAACTAGAGCAATATAACGTTTCGATGGAAGAGATACACCATACACAAAAACTCGATGCGCCAAGCGGTACGGCTATAACACTTGCCAAAGATATTATTGCAAACAGTAATTATAATGACTGGACTATTGATACACCAAAAGAAAACGATATTTTTATTACTGCAAAACGAGAAGAGAATGTTCCTGGCACACATACAGTGACCTACGATTCTGAGGTTGACAGCATAGAAATTAAGCATACAGCCCACAGCCGCGAAGGCTTTGCATTGGGCGCCGTTGTTGCTGCCGAATGGCTTACTGGTAAAAAAGGTGTATTCAGCATGAAAGATGTTTTAGGCATATAGCCGTAACAAATTAGTACAAAACGATACCTATATAACAAATATATAAAAGATGACACTATTAGAATGGTTTATATTTATCCTAGCAGTACAAGTAGTACACTTTTTAGGGACTTGGAAACTTTATGAAAAAGCAGGCAGGAAACCTTGGGAAGCAGCCGTACCTATTTATAATGGTGTTGTTTTAATGCAAATTATTGGTAGGCCACGTTGGTGGGTACTATTATTATTTGTCCCTATTATCAACCTAATAATGTTTCCTGTGGTATGGGTAGAAACTTTGAGGAGTTTTGGTAAAACTTCAACTACAGATACGCTACTTGGCGTTTTTACATTAGGTTTATATACATATTATATAAATTATGCAGGAAATGTAGAGTATCGACCTGAAAGGGAGCTAAAAGCACAAAGCAAATCAGGTGATACCGTAAGTTCATTACTGTTTGCTATAGTAGTTGCTACTTTAGTACATACCTATGTAATGCAGCCCTTTACCATACCAACCTCTTCTCTTGAAAAAACACTACTTGTAGGCGATTTCCTTTTTGTTAGTAAGTTTCATTATGGAGCAAGACCACCAATGACTACCGTAGCTGCACCAATGGTTCATGACACTATACCAATTGCCAATATAAAATCATATACTAAGTGGCCTCAATTACCTTATTTTAGGCTTCCAGGATTTGAAACAACTGAAAAAAATGATATTGTAGTTTTTAACTGGCCTGTAGATACCGTACGATTTTTTAGAGATAAAAACAGTATTGGCATACGCAAACCTATTGATAAAAAGTCGAATTACGTAAAACGTTGCGTGGGCAGACCAGGCGACACATTAAGCATTAAAGATGGAATAGTTTATATTGATGGTAAAGAACTAATACTTTCTGATAGAGCAAAACCTCAATATTCTTATACAGTAACTACTGATGGAAGTCTTTTAAATGATGTATACCTTCAGAAACAACTGAATATAAGTGACCCTTATGGGAGAATGGATGAAAAAACATATTTATTTAGAGCTCTTACCGAAGAAAATGCGGAGAAACTAAGAAATAATGCTGGTATAATATCCGTTAAAAAGAATCATTACACAGAAGGCGATTTGTCTATTTTCCCTCATACCCAATCAACTTGGAGTGTAGATAATATGGGACCAATCTATATTCCGCAAGAAGGAAAAACGGTTGCATTAAACAAAGAGACTCTACCATTCTACAAAATGATTATTACGGAATATGAAAAGAATGACCTTAAAGTAAATGGCGATGAAATAAGAATTAACGGAGAGGTTGTTGACAATTACACCTTTAAACAAAATTACTATTGGATGATGGGAGACAACCGTCATAACTCTGAAGATAGCCGTTATTGGGGTTATGTACCCGAAGACCATATTGTAGGTAAACCAGTATTTATATGGATGAGTGTCGATCAAAACGAGCCTTGGAGTAATTTCGGTAAAAAAGTACGTTGGGATAGGATGTTTACTACTGTAAGTGGCGAAGGTGAGCCAGTTTCTTACTTTAAGTATTTCATCATTATTCTTGTAGCATGGTTTACTTATGATTATTTAAGAAAAAACAAAAAGAAAGCAAAAGATAATTAATCTGTTTTTGAGGTAATCTGATAATTTTATAAATAATTAAATAGTCAATTTTAAAAAGATGTCTATTCTCCTACATCCTGCATATTTCCCTCCCATTAGTCATTTTGTGGCAATGATAAAAACTGATTCGGTAACTTTTGAAGTTGAAGATAATTTCCAAAAGCAAACCAACAGGAATAGGATGTACATCTATAGCCCTAACGGTATTCAGTTACTTAATATCCCTATAAAGCACAGTAAGACTAAGCATCAAAAATTTAAAGATATTAAAATAGAACCTGCTTTTGACTGGCAGAAACAGCATTTTAAGTCGCTTGAAGCTGCTTATAGGGCATCTCCCTTCTTTGAGTATTTTGAAGATGATATACGCCCATTATTTGAGAAAAAGCACACTTATATGATGGATCTTAACTTTGAGGCAATAGAAATTGTTACTGAGTGTTTAGGTATAGATCTATCTTATGATAAAACTACAGAATATTTTCATGAAGTAAGCAACGCTGATGATTATCGTCATCTTGTAAACGGTAAGAAAGACACTTCCGTTTTTGAACCTTATACACAAGTATTTGGAGAAAAACATGGTTTTATAAACAATCTCAGCATACTCGATTTACTCTTTAACGAAGGGCGTCATGCGGTAGATTATCTAAAAAGTCAGACGCTGTAAATAATTATCTTTTCTACTTCTCCACTTTTGAAGTAATTGCCAAACGAGCCATTATAGGGAAATGGTCAGAGTTTACTACAGTATCATAAGTAGTAAATGATTTTACAGCAAATTTATCATCTGCAAAAACATAATCTATCCTTGCAGGATAATATCTAAAATTATACGACTTTCCAAACCCATTACCTGCTTCTTCAAAAACATCATTCATATCCCCTCTTACACTTCTATACACGTAAGAGAAAGCACTATTATTAAGATCACCACAAATAATAATAGCATACTTACACTCCTTTTTATGCGCTTCTATCAATTCTGCTTGTAGTTGTTGTTTAGTAAAAGCTTCACTAAGGCGTTTAATAATAACTTTCGATTTTTCTTCGTCTATTGTTTCATTTAAATCAGGGCTTATACGTATAGACTGTAAATGCATACTATATATCCTTATAGTATCATTACCCTTCTTAATATCGGCATAAATAGCATGATTACTAGATTCAGGAAATTCAATATCTCCCTTATTTACAATAGGAAACTTAGAGTATATAGCTTGCCCTGTTTTATGACTATCTCCACTAGAAAAAACATACTTATACTTATAACGATTAAAGTGTACCTTATCTAATGGTGCATATTCTTGAAAACATACTATATCGGGATTTTGCTTACGTACAAAAGTTTTTATACTGTCAGTTACATTAGTATCTGGCATCCATTTGTATAAGTTAAACATTCTTACATTGTAACTCATCAATGTAAAATCGTCTTTATGAATGGGAGATTCATCCTGAGAAAATTTATAGAATTTGCTAATAAATGTTATTCCTAAAAGCAGTACGATGCCCGAAAGTAGCATCTGTCTTTTAAACTGCAATAGCCAGTATATAAAAAACAAAAAGTTGAAGACCAACATTAATGGTAAAAGCAGTGTAAACACCGATAGTATAGGGAAAATTTTAGGCGCTAAAAAGGGTAATATATAAGCTACAAACGTTAATACGGTTAATACCATATTAAAGAAGAACATAACCTTATTAAACCCCGAAAGTTTTTTCATTACAATAGCCTTTACAAGCCCAAAGCTACTTATTTATTTGCCAACTTTAAATAAAAATTCTTTTTCCTCTTTGGTAAGACTATCATATCCTGATTTACTTATTTTGTCGAGTATCTCGTCTACTTGTTTTTGTGTAAAATTTTTCGGTTCGCCCATGGGGCGTTGCGGGGTAGAAGATTTCGATTTATTTCGGTGCACCTTAAAAGGTCTCTTCTTTTTAGGTTTAAAAAGGTTTTCAAAAAAAATAATTATGTTAGAAACTCCCTTACTCAAATCGGTACCGTTTTGAAGTGATTTTATATAAATATACCCGAACAATGCACCCGCAAGATGAGCAATATGCCCGCCTGTGTTTTCTGCGGAAACATATATTAAATCAGATAGTATGAAAAAAGCAGCAACATGCCATAGCTTGATAGTGCCAATAAGAGGGAGCCGTACTGGGTAATAAGGAGAATATACTGCCGATGCAACAAGTATTGCCATTACTGCAGCAGATGCTCCTACCATAGGCGATTTAATACCTTTTACAATAGGTAGTATTTCATAACCAAGAATAAATACTAAGCCTGCAAATATTGCTGATAGAATATAAAGTCCGAAAAGTTGTTTTTGGGTAAAAAATGTCAGGAACATTCTTCCTGAAAAATAAAGCCATAGCATATTAAAAAAAATATGCAAAAAGCCACTATGTAAAAATGCATACGTAATAAGTGTCCAAGGCTTCCATAACAAATCAGCAGGATCTGATGATAAACTCAATAAATTTTGAGTTCCACCTATAGTCCAGTCTAGAGCAGGTACTAAAATACCACCTAACTTTAAAAGACTAAATATAATAAAGGGAATAACAAACAAGCCTACATTCCAAAAAATAAGCCTTTGGGTTATACCTCCTATTTTATATTCTAATTTTAAATCATCTATAAATCCCATAACGCTAATTCCAACGGTTATTATTAAACTGATTTTTTTTCCAGTACCACATCATTAAAAAACCTATTAATGCACCTCCAAGGTGGGCAAAGTGACCAATACCATCACCACCACCCAGTACTGAATGCCCTCTTAATCCTGAAAAAAGATCGTATGCTAAAAGTGCAGGTATAAAATATTTTGCCTTTATAGGAATAGGTATAAACAACATCATTAACGAAGCATTAGGAAACATAAAGGCAAAAGCTATAAGAGTACCATATAATGCCCCAGAAGCTCCTACAGCTTGCCCAAAATAAGCTTGAGTCATATTCTGTAACTTAAGCGGACCAATGATATCTTTCCAACGTGTATCTATTTTTTGGTGAGATAAAACATCAAGAATTGCAGTTTTTTCAAAACCATTTTCGACAAGTATGCTTACAGCATCATTAAACATATAATAGCTAATACCAATACTAAGCAACGCAGCACCAATACCACAAGACATGTAAAAGAATAAAAACTTTTTAGCCCCCCACTTTTGTTCTAACTGACTACCAAACATCCATAGACCAAGCATATTAAATAAAATATGGGTAATACCACCATGCATAAACATATGTGTCACTATTTGCCATACTTGAAATTTTTCATTTGCAGGAAAATGAAGTGAAAGTATATCATATGCTGGCTGCCCAACAATTAGAGTACCTACAAAAAATATAATATTTATAATAATTAACTGTTTTACAGTCTCTGTTACCTGCATCATATTGCAAATCGTTTATCTAAGTCTTCCACACTTACTGTAATGAAAGTTGGTTTATTAAAAGGTGACACATCAGGCTCTTTACAAGCAAACAATGAGTTTACCATATTATCTTGTTCTTTTTCGCTAAGTAGTGTGCCCGTTTTTACCGCAAGGCTACGCGCCATCGACTTAGCTATGCTGTCTGTTTGGCTAAAGCTACTATCGGGTACTTCTTGTTGCAAATCGTTTATCAGCTCTTCTAAAAGTATCGACACTTCACTTTCTGGTGTATTTACAGGTAGCCCCGAAACCACAATTTGATCTTCTTTAATTTCAGAAAAAACAAAACCTGTATTCTCTAATGCTGCTTGCATCTCCTTTATAAGGTCAAGTTCTGTTTTATTATAATGCAATACTAGCGGGAATAGCAACTGCTGACTTGCACCCTGTTGTACCGTTATGTTCTTTAAAAACTGCTCATACAATATACGCTGATGTGCACGCTTTTGATCGATAATAACCATACCCGACTTTATAGGGCTTACAATGTACTTTTTATGTATCTGATATGTTCTATGTATCGTTTGCTCAACATCACCATCATTAAATAGCGAACCCGTTACTTCATCCTTTTCAAAATCTATGCCTTCTGTCTCATCTGTAGCCGTTGTCAGTCCTGTATAAAGACTTTCCCATGATGCACTACGATCTGTTTTACGAAAAGCAGGCGAAGCATATGTTGACGACGACGATGCTCCCGATGTTTTTACAGGTTTTTCATCTGCAAACGGGTTAAAGTTTCTATCTACATTTACGGTAGGTAATATCGCCTCTTTACCCTCGTAGGTGTAGGGAGTATCGAGATTAGCATCCCTTTCAAAATCGAGTACAGGAGCTACATTAAACTGCCCCAAACTATGCTTTACCGATGAGCGTAATATGGCATATAGCGCATGCTCATCGTCAAATTTTATTTCTGTCTTGGTAGGATGTATATTAATATCAATAGTATTGGGTGGCACTTCGAGGTAAATAAAATAACCTGGCTGACAACCATCTTTCAACAACCCCTCATAGGCTGCCATAACGGCATGGTGTAAGTAACCACTTTTTATAAAACGGTTGTTTACAAAAAAGAACTGCTCCCCCCTACTCTTCTTGGCAAACTCAGGTTTAACTGCAAAACCTTGTATCTGTACAATTTCGGTACTCTCGTTTACGGGTACTAATTTCTCATTAGTACGCCCTCCAAAAATACCTACTATACGCTGACGTTGATTTGCCATAGGCAAGTTAAACATCTCACTACCGTTGTGGTAGAGTACAAAGCTAATATTAGGGTGTGCCAATGCTACGCGCTCAAACTCATCTACAATATGTCGAAACTCTACTGTATCAGATTTTAAGAAATTGCGACGCGCGGGGATATTAAAAAACAGGTTTTTTACTGAAAAAGAAGTGCCTTTAGGCAATACTGCCACATCTTGGCTTACAAACTTACTGCCCTCTATCACTATGTGTGTTCCCAGTTCTTCCTGCTCTTGCTTGGTTTTCATCTCTACATGGGCAATAGCTGCAATACTGGCTAAAGCCTCTCCTCTAAAACCTTTGGTAGCCAGTGCAAATAAATCTTCGGCATGGCGAATTTTACTGGTAGCATGACGCTCAAAACACAGTCGAGAATCAGTAACGTTCATACCCTTACCATTATCTATAACCTGTATAAGAGTTTTACCAGCGTCTTTAACGATAAGTTTAATATCGGTACTACCAGCATCAACCGAGTTTTCTAGCAATTCTTTTACTACCGAAGCCGGACGCTGTACTACCTCTCCGGCAGCTATTTGGTTGGCAACATGATCTGGAAGTAATTGAATGATACTGGACATAAATAATGATTGATGTGTGATTTTTGACGGACATCAAAGTTACGGAAATATTGTGGAAAAGCTAAATACCCCATGTCACTTAATCTCAATAATTTGAACATAAAATCAGAGGTACTATCGTATGAAATTTATATATTTATGAATATAATTGTTTTAACAACTTTGAATATGTTTTTCAATAGATCAAAAAAATTACTCGAAGATAAAATTATTGAGCTTTCATCAATTAAAGATGAGTTAGAAGCTACTAAAAAAAATCTATACTCAGTAAGTAATGAATTAAAGAATAGTCAAGATTTACTTGATGTATTGAAAAAGAAATATTCGGATATAATTAATTTAGAGGAAGAAATTGATATTAGAAAAGCATCAATTAATAAGGCAGATGATAGATTAAAAGATTTAAACGAAAACTATAAGTCCGCTTTTAAGGTTTATGAAGAACTTCAAAACCAAATATCTATTTATAAAGATGATATAGAAATAGGTTCTTTTGGTTTATATGAACGTAAATTTAATTTTGATACTTCCGAGACCTATAAACTAAGTATTCAAGAGAATTACAATTCTCAAAAAAAGTTAGTTAAAGAAGATAAAGCAGTCTATTGCCATACAGAATGGACTGTTAACGGTAGTAGAGTTGAAGGTAGAAAACAAACAAATCATTATAAAAAACTAATGTTATATGCATTTAATGGAGAATGTGATGCAATAATTGCAAAAGTTAGATGGAATAATGCGACTAAGAGTCAAGAAAGAATTTTAAAAACTTTCGAATCAATAAATAAACTTGGAAGTGTTCATAACATAAATATTTCATCTGAATATTTAAATTGTAAAATTGAGGAGCTATTACTTACACATGAATATGAAGAGAAAAAAAATGAAGAAAAAGAAGAGCAAAGGCAAATAAGAGAAATGATACGTGAGGAAGAAAAAGCACAACGTGATTTTGATAGAGCAAAAAAAATTGCAGAAGAAGAAGAGGCAAAGTTCAAAAAAGCATTAGATAGGGCAAGGTTAGAATTAGGAATTGCTTCACCTCAAGACATCTTATCATTGAATGAGCAGATAGCGAGTTTAGAGCAGCAGTTAATAGATGCTCAACAAAAGAGAGAGAGAGCTATTGCGATGGCTCAATTGACAAAAATCGGACATATATATGTTATTTCAAATTTGGGTTCCTTTGGTAATGACATCTATAAAATAGGAATGACTAGACGATTAAATCCCCATGATAGAGTAAGAGAACTTGGAGATGCATCTGTGCCTTTTCGTTTCGATGTGCATGCAATTATTCATTCAGAAAATGCCCCTCAACTTGAGCGAGAGTTACATTTAAAATTTCACGACAGAAGATTAAATAAAGTAAATTTAAGAAAAGAATTTTTTAATGTAAGTCTACAAGAAATTGAAGAATTTATTAAAAAACATACTGATGCAGAAATTGAATTCACAAAACTTGCAGAAGCAAAAGAGTATAGAGAAACTGTCAAGATGATTGAGCAGTTGAATCACTTATCTAATCAAATTACTACAGAAATGAAATTTCCAGACAGTCTTATATAAAAAAAAACCCACTCTTTCGAGTGGGCTTTTGCTTTTTATATTACGCCTGTCCTGCAGGACCAAAACTTAACGGAATCGAAGGCTGTTCAGTATCGCTTATCTTGCCATGGGCAGTTTCAAAACGATTAATGTTTTCGCCTAAGGCTTTTAGCAATCTTTTGGTATGCTGTGGCGTTAACACAATGCGCGATTTTACTTTGGCTTTAGGTGCACCTGGCATCATCGCTACAAAATCGACCACAAACTCTGATGAGGAATGGTTTATTATAGCAAGATTAGAGTACGTTCCTTCGGCTGTTTTCTCGTCCAGTTCAATATTTATTTGCCCTGGTTGTTGTTTTTGGTCACTCATTGTATTTTAGTATTTAATAGTTTACTTCCTCCGTAGTAGGGGTTAATAAATCATTTACATCTTCTTTAGAACCTACAATAATGCTATCATAATCTCTCATACCTGTACCTGCTGGTATTCTGTGTCCTACAATAACGTTCTCTTTAAGACCTTGTAATGTATCTATTTTACCAGCTACCGCAGCCTCATTAAGTACTTTAGTAGTTTCCTGGAACGATGCAGCAGAGATAAACGACTTAGTTTGTAGCGATGCTCTTGTAATACCCTGAAGTATTGGCGTAGCTGTAGCTGTAATTACATCTCTTGCTACTACTTGGTTTTTATCAGTACGTTTTAGTAATGAATTCTCATCTCTTAACTCACGTGGCGAAATAATTTGCCCTGCTTTAAGGTTTTCAGAGTCACCTGCATCTTCTACTACTTTCATTCCGTAAAGCTTATCGTTCTCTACGATAAAGTCTCTAGTGTGTATTAGTTGATCTTCTAGGAAAAGAGTATCTCCTGGATCTTGAACACGCACTTTACGCATCATTTGACGAATAACTACTTCAAAGTGCTTATCATTAATCTTCACACCTTGCAGTCTATACACTTCCTGAATTTCGTTTACAAGATACTGCTGTACTGCAGATGGTCCTTGTATTCTTAATATATCTTCTGGAGTAATAGCACCATCAGAAAGTGGTAAACCAGCTTTCACATAGTCATTCTCTTGTACCAATATCTGGTTAGATAGTTTTACAAGATATTTCTTGATTTCGCCAAATTTCGATTCGATAATAATCTCACGGTTACCCCTTTTGATTTTACCAAATGAAACCACTCCATCAATCTCTGATACTACAGCAGGGTTAGAAGGATTACGTGCTTCTAGAAGCTCTGTAATTCTTGGTAGACCTCCAGTAATATCACCTGCTTTAGATGAACGTCTTGGTATCTTAACAAGTACTTTACCAGCCTTAATTTTCTCTCCATTATCTACCATAAGGTGAGCACCTACAGGAAGATTATACGAACGAATAAGCTCGCCATCTTTTCCGTAGATTAATAATGTAGGTATTAATTTCTTAGCTCTTGATTCTGAAATTACTTTTTCTTGGAATCCAGTTTGCTCATCAATCTCAACCATGAACGATTGTCCTTGCTCGATATCTTCATAAGCAATCTTACCTGTAAACTCAGATATAATTACACCATTATAAGGGTCCCACTTACATATTACAGCGCCTTGTTCTACAACTTCGCCATCTTTTACATAAATACTAGAACCGTATGGTATATTGTGTGTATTTAATAATATTCCTGTGTTTTCGTCAACCAATTTCAACTCGGTAGAACGTGATACCACGATATCTACTTTATTACCATCGCTGTCTTCGCCCACAACAGTTTTAAGATCTTCAATTTCAAGTTTACCTTTAAATTTGGTAGTGATACTTGATTCTTCAGAAATGTTACCTGCAGTACCCCCAACGTGGAAAGTACGAAGTGTAAGCTGTGTACCTGGTTCACCAATAGATTGTGCTGCGATTACACCAACAGCTTCACCTCTTTGGGTCATTTTACCAGTTGCAAGGTTACGTCCGTAACACTTAGCACAAATACCTTTAGTAGCCTCACAAGTTAACGGAGAACGTACTTCTACTCTTTCGATAGGAGCAGCATTTACGGCTTTTACACCAGCTTCGGTTATTTGTTCACCTGCGTGTATAATCACTTCTGACGTTAATGGATTAATAACATCTTGCAATGCTACACGACCCAATATTCTTTCGCCAAGTGTTTCTACTATCTCTTCGTTTTTCTTTAATGGAGAAACTTCAATTCCTCTTAATGTACCACAATCTACAGAGTTCACAATAACATCTTGAGAAACGTCATGCAGCCTTCTTGTTAAGTAACCAGCATCTGCCGTTTTAAGAGCCGTATCCGCAAGACCTTTACGAGCACCGTGAGTAGAAATAAAGTACTCAAGAATCGAAAGTCCTTCTTTAAAGTTCGAAAGAATCGGGTTTTCAATAATTTCACCACCACCGGCAGTCGATTTTTTAGGCTTAGCCATCAAACCACGCATACCTGTAAGCTGACGAATTTGTTCTTTACTACCCCTAGCTCCAGAGTCAAGCATCATAAACACCGAGTTAAACCCTTGTTGGTCTTCACGAATGTTTTTCATTGCTAGCTCAGTAAGCATTGCATTAGTAGAAGTCCATACATCAATAACTTGGTTATAACGTTCGTTATTGGTAATAAGACCCATATTATAGTTTACAGAGATAGCGTCTACTTGCCCATTTGCATCGGCAATAAGTTCTTGCTTTCTTGGCGGAATAATAATATCTCCAAGACTGAAAGATAGTCCACCTCGGAATGCAAATTTATACCCCATATCCTTCATACTATCAAGGAATGCCGCAGTAGTAGGAACATCGGTAACATTTAATATCTTACCAATAATATCTCTTAATGACTTTTTAGTCAATACTTCATTTATAAATCCTGCAGCTTCTGGTACAACCTCGTTAAAGAGTACTCTACCTGCTGTAGTTTGTATAATTTTATAAACAAGTTCACCTTCTTCATTAAAATCTTTAGCACGTATTTTTATACGAGCATTCAGGTGTAGTTTTTCTTCGTTAATGGCAATATTCACCTCTTCGGCAGAGTAGAATGTTAAACCTTCACCTTTAATCTTAACCTCTTCTGTAGATAAACGTTCTTTGGTCATATAATATAGACCCAGTACCATATCCTGAGATGGTACTGTAATAGGTGCACCATTAGCAGGGTTAAGGATATTGTGCGAAGCAAGCATTAATAATTGTGCCTCTAGTATAGCCTCTGGCCCTAAAGGAAGGTGTACCGCCATCTGGTCACCATCAAAATCCGCATTAAATGCCGTACATACTAATGGGTGAAGCTGTATTGCTTTACCTTCAATAAGTTTTGGCTGAAATGCTTGGATACCCAAACGGTGAAGCGTAGGAGCACGGTTAAGTAATATAGGGTGTCCTTTAATTACATTTTCAAGGATATCCCATACTACAGGCTCTTTTTTATCTATAATTTTTTTAGCTGATTTTACTGTTTTAACAATACCACGCTCTATCAATTTACGGATAACGAATGGTTTGTACAGCTCAGCAGCCATATCTTTAGGAATACCACATTCAAAAAGTTTCATTTCTGGCCCAACAACAATTACCGAACGTGCAGAATAGTCAACACGTTTACCTAGAAGGTTTTGACGGAAACGTCCTTGTTTACCTTTTAATGAATCTGATAATGATTTTAGTGGTCTGTTAGATTCGGTTTTAACAGCAGATGCTTTCCTAGTATTATCAAAAAGTGAATCTACAGATTCCTGTAGCATACGCTTCTCATTACGAAGGATAACTTCTGGTGCTTTTATCTCCATAAGCCTTTTTAGACGGTTATTACGTATAATAACTCTTCTATAAAGGTCGTTAAGGTCTGATGTTGCAAAACGACCACCATCAAGTGGCACTAATGGGCGAAGCTCTGGTGGAATAACTGGTATTACCTTAAGTATCATCCACTCAGGGCGGTTCTCCCTGTTTTTATTAGACTCACGGAAAGATTCTACAACTTGTAGTCTCTTAAGTGCTTCTGTTTTACGTTGTTTAGACGTTTCTGTATTAGCACTATGGCGCAGGTTGTAAGATAGTTCATCAAGATCTATTCTTGCCAACAAGTCCATAATACATTCCGCACCCATCTTAGCGATGAATTTATTCGGGTCTGTATCGTCTAAATATTGATTTTCTTGAGGAAGGGTATCTAATATATTTAGATATTCTTCTTCTGTAAGGAAATCCATTTTATTAAGCGATTCGCCATCAACATTTTTGGCAATACCTGTCTGTATAACTACATACCTTTCATAGTATATAATCATATCTAATTTCTTAGAAGGAAGACCAAGTATATAACCTATTTTGTTAGGTAACGAACGGAAATACCATATATGTGCAATAGGCACAACAAGGTTAATATGCCCTACTCTGTCACGTCGAACTTTCTTCTCTGTAACTTCTACACCGCATCGGTCACAAACAATTCCTTTATATCGGATTCGTTTGTACTTACCACAGGCACACTCAAAATCTTTTACTGGACCAAAAATACGCTCACAAAATAAGCCATCTCTTTCTGGTTTATGTGTACGATAGTTAATGGTTTCAGGTTTAAGAACCTCACCTCTTGACTCAGCAAGTATAGACTCTGGCGATGCAAGGCCTATAGATATCTTATTGAATCTTTTAACGGTATTTTTATCTTTTAATCTCGTCATGTGATATAGATCTATCGATTTATTAAAAACACTATAAAAGGGAGTAGCACAGTAGTGCCACTCCCGTGGAAATTTTTATTCTTCTAATCTGATGTCAAGCCCAAGCCCTTTCAGTTCATGCATCAATACATTGAACGATTCTGGCAATCCTGGTTCTGGCATAGCTTCTCCCTTAACGATAGCTTCGTAAGTTTTAGCTCTTCCTATAACGTCATCTGATTTAACGGTTAGTATCTCTCTAAGCGTGCTAGATGCACCATAAGCCTCAAGAGCCCAAACCTCCATCTCTCCAAAACGCTGACCACCAAACTGTGCTTTACCTCCAAGAGGTTGTTGTGTAATAAGTGAGTACGGCCCTATAGAACGTGCGTGCATCTTATCATCAACCATATGTCCTAGTTTAAGCATATATATTACCCCAACTGTTGCTGGCTGGTGGAAACGATCTCCCGTTCCTCCATCATATAGGTAAGTATGCCCAAATCTTGGTATTCCTGCTTCATCAGTAAATCCGTTAATTTGGTCTAGCGTAGCACCATCGAAAATAGGAGTAGCAAATTTTCTGCCTAAGTTCATACCTGCCCAACCTAATACGGTTTCATATATCTGCCCGATGTTCATACGAGATGGTACACCAAGTGGATTAAGTACAATATCTACAGGAGTACCGTCTTCAAGGAATGGCATATCTTCGTGACGTACAATTCTTGCAACAATACCTTTGTTACCGTGACGTCCTGCCATTTTATCACCTACTTTTAGTTTACGTTTCTTAGCAATGTAAACTTTAGCAAGTTTTAATATTCCTGAAGGAAGTTCATCTCCTACTGTAATAGTAAACTTCTCTCTTCTTAATGCTCCTTGAAGGTCGTTCAGCTTAATTTTATAGTTGTGGATAAGATCATTAACCATAGCATTGGTTTCATCATCTGTAGTCCACTGTCCTTTAGTTAAGTGAGCAAAATCTTCAACAGCATAAAGCATCTTTTGTGTAAATTTCTTACCTTTTGGAAGTACTTCTTCGCCAAGATCGTTCATTACACCCTGAGATGTTTTACCATTTATTATATTAAATAATTTATCTATAAGCCTGTCTTTAAGCTCGCTGAATTTTACTTCGAACTCAAGTTCAAGTTTACCTAAATCATCTTTATCTTTTGTACGCTTACGTTTATCTTTAACGGCACGTGCAAATAATTTTTTATCAAGAACAACACCTCTAAGTGATGGCGATGCTTTTAATGAAGCATCTTTTACATCTCCTGCTTTATCACCAAATATGGCTCTTAACAGTTTCTCCTCTGGTGTTGGGTCGCTTTCTCCTTTAGGAGTAATTTTACCAATAAGAATATCACCTGGTTTAACCTCGGCACCAATTCTAATCATACCGTTCTCATCAAGGTCTTTAGTTGCCTCTTCTGATACGTTAGGTATATCATTGGTTAATTCCTCATTTCCTAATTTAGTATCTCTTACTTCTAATGAGTAATCATCTACGTGTATCGAAGTAAAGATATCATCCCTAACAACTTTTTCAGAGATTACAATCGCATCCTCAAAGTTATACCCTTTCCATGGCATAAACGCCACTTTAAGGTTACGACCAAGAGCAAGTTCACCATTTTCAGTAGCATAACCTTCACAAAGTACTTGTCCTTTACTAACTCTGTCACCTTTTCTTACAATCGGTTTTAGGTTAATACTTGTACCTTGATTAGTTTTTCTAAACTTAATTAGGTTATATGTTTTATCATCAGGATCAAAACTTACTGTACGCTCACGATCTGTTCTGTCATATTTAATAGTAACCTTGTTAGCATCTACATACTCAACAGTACCATCGCCTTCGGCATTTATAAGTACTCTTGAATCTGAAGCTACTTGACGTTCCAAGCCTGTTCCCACGATAGGCGCTTCTGGGCGCAATAATGGTACTGCTTGTCGCATCATGTTAGATCCCATCAATGCACGGTTCGCATCATCATGTTCTAGGAACGGAATAAGCGATGCCGATATAGATGCAATCTGGTTAGGCGCTACATCCGTATAATCTACAGATTTAGGCTCTACAACAGGGAAGTCACCTTCTTCACGCACAATAACTTTTTCTGGTGTGATGTTACCATCCTCATCCATTTCAATGTTAGCCTGCGCTATAAGTTTACCTTCTTCTTCTTCTGCACTTAAGTATATTGGAGTAGACTCTAAATCTACTCTACCTTCAGTTACTTTACGGTAAGGCGTTTCTATAAAGCCCATTCCGTTTACCTTTGCATATACACCAAGAGAAGATATCAAACCAATGTTTGGTCCTTCAGGTGTTTCAATTGGACATAAACGACCATAGTGTGTGTAGTGAACGTCACGAACCTCGAAACCTGCACGCTCTCTAGATAGACCACCTGGACCAAGCGCAGATAATCTTCTTTTGTGCGTTATCTCTGCCAATGGATTTGTTTGATCCATGAACTGAGAAAGCTGGTTAGTACCAAAGAACGAGTTGATAACAGACGACAATGTTTTAGCATTGATAAGGTCTATTGGTGTAAACACCTCGTTATCTCTAACGTTCATACGCTCTCTTATAGTTCTTGCCATACGAGCAAGACCTACACCAAACTGAGCTGATAACTGTTCACCAACTGTTCTTACACGACGGTTAGATAAGTGATCAATATCATCAATCTCTGCTTTAGAGTTGATAAGCTCAATAAGATATTTTACAATAGTAATGATATCCTCTTTGGTAAGCACTTGCTTATCCATAGCTATATCAAGACCAAGTTTTTTATTCATTCTATAACGACCAACTTCACCTAAGTTATAACGTTGATCTGAGAAGAACAATTTATCTATAATGCCACGAGCTGTTTCTTCATCAGGCGGTTCTGCATTACGCAACTGACGGTAAATATGCTCTACAGCTTCTTTTTCTGAATTTGTAGGGTCTTTTTGTAACGTGTTGTGGATAATAGCATAATCTGCTTGATTATTATCCTCTTTATGAAGCAGTATCGTTTTTACATTAGAGTCTATAATTTCTTCAACATTTTCTTTGTCAATTACAGTATCTCTATCTAATATAATTTCGTTACGCTCTATAGACACAACTTCCCCTGTATCTTCATCAACAAAATCCTCATGCCATGTATTAAGTACACGTGCAGCAAGTCTTCTGCCAATATATTTTTTAAGCCCTGTTTTAGAAACTTTTATTTCTTCGGCAAGGTCAAATATTTCTAGAATGTCTTTATCCCTTTCAAACCCTATTGCTCTGAATAGTGTAGTTACAGGAAGTTTTTTCTTCCTGTCAATGTAAGCATACATTACACTGTTAATATCAGTAGCAAATTCTATCCAAGAACCTTTAAAAGGTATAACTCTTGCAGAATACAATTTTGTTCCATTTGCGTGGAAGGACTGACCAAAGAAAACACCTGGCGATCTGTGAAGTTGAGATACAACTACACGCTCTGCACCGTTGATAACAAAGGTACCACTCGGAGTCATATATGGGATAGTACCCAAATAAACATCCTGCACAATAGTT
This sequence comes from Flavobacterium arcticum, assembly GCF_003344925.1. Taxonomy (NCBI): domain Bacteria; kingdom Pseudomonadati; phylum Bacteroidota; class Flavobacteriia; order Flavobacteriales; family Flavobacteriaceae; genus Flavobacterium; species Flavobacterium arcticum. Next base: position 171,328 of record NZ_CP031188.1, read on the forward strand.
TCAAAATCCTCATGTTCAGGATCTGTACAATACAGCTTTAATCTTGCCTTTAACGGCACGCTGTAAGTAAGCCCCCTGTCAATACACTCTTCAATTGTATAGCGTGGCGGGTCAACAAAGTAATCAAGGAACTCCAGTACGAACTGATTTCTGGTATCAGTAATCGGAAAGTTTTCCATGAAGGTGTTATAAAGACCTTCGTTGCCTCTTTCATCTGACTTTGTTTCAAGCTGGAAAAAATCCTTAAACGATTTCACCTGAATATCAAGAAAATCCGGGTAATCTGGGATATTTTTTGTTGAGGCAAAATTTAATCTTTCAGTCTGATTTGTTATCATCAATGGACAAAATTTTGATTAAAATAATATATATAGAAACGTATAAAATGTTATTATACGAAAAATGGTTTAGGCCTTTGAGAGTACTTCTCAAGGCCTAAACCTGGAATTCTTAACCTAAGAGGGCTTATTTAAGCTCAACTACAGCTCCGGCTTCTTCTAGAGATTTTTTAAGACCTTCAGCCTCATCTTTAGATACACCTTCTTTTACGTTTGCAGGAACACCGTCTACTAAGTCTTTTGCGTCTTTAAGACCAAGACCTGTAAGTTCTTTAACAGCTTTTACTACAGCAAGTTTAGAAGCACCAGCTTCTTTAAGTACTACAGTAAATTCTGTTTGTTCTTCAGCAGCAGCAGCTTCACCACCTGCAGCAGGACCAGCCATAGCTACAGCAGCAGCTGCAGGCTCGATACCATACTCATCTTTTAATATTGTAGCTAGCTCGTTAACTTCTTTAACTGTTAAGTTAACTAATTGCTCTGCGAATTCTTTTAAATCTGCCATTTTTCTATCGTTTTAAATAGTTTGTAATATATAATTTATTAAGTGCGTACTCGCGAAAATATTATCCTTCTTTTTCAGATAATGTTTTAATGATTCCTGCAATTTTACCACCACCTGATTTAAGGGCAGAGATAACATTTTTAGCAGGAGATTGAAGTATAGTGACGATTTCACCAATAACTTCTTCTTTAGATTTAAGAGTGATAAGAGAATCAATCTGATCATCACCAATAAATACTGCTTCATTAATATAAGCCCCTTTAAGAATAGGCTTATCAGCTTTCTTACGAAACTCTTTAATAACTTTTGCTGGAGCGTTACCGTTCTCTGCAATCATTATAGAAGTGTTCCCTTTAAGTACTGATGGCAATTCGCCATAATTATTATCAGAAGACTCCATTGCTTTTGCAAGCAAGGTATTTTTAACAACCTCTAACTTAATATTAGCTTTAAAACAAGCTCTTCTTAAGTTTGAAGTAGTATCTGCATCAAGTCCCGAAATATCAGCAACGTAAACTACGTTTGTCCCGGCTAACTGTGCAGTTAAATCTTCAATAACTCTTGATTTTTCTTCTCTGGTCATAATAAATATTTTTAACTACCAATTATACCGCTTTAGGATCTAAGGCAATACCTGGGCTCATGGTACTAGAAAGATATATACTCTTAATATAAGTACCTTTTGCAGCAGTTGGTTTTAATTTTAGCAATGTTTGTAATATCTCGTTTGCATTTTCCTGAATCTTATTAGCATCAAAAGATACTTTACCGATTCCTGCATGAACAATACCAGTTTTATCAACTTTAAAGTCAATTTTACCAGCTTTAACTTCTTGAACAGCTTTTGCAATATCCATAGTTACAGTACCAGTTTTAGGGTTTGGCATTAAGCCACGAGGACCTAATATTCTACCTAAAGGACCTAGTTTACCCATAACACTTGGCATAGTGATGATAACATCAACATCTGTCCATCCGTCTTTTATTTTCTGTAAGTACTCATCTAATCCTACATAATCAGCTCCAGCAGCAGTAGCTTCAGCTTCTTTATCTGGAGTTACAAGAGCAAGTACTTTTGTATCCTTACCCGTACCATGTGGTAGCGTAACAACACCTCTTACCATTTGATTCGCTTTTCTTGGATCTACACCCAAACGTACTGCGATATCAACTGACTCATCAAATTTTGCAGAAGCAATTTCTTTAATTAATGCAGATGCATCTTTTAAAGAATATAATTTATTCTTCTCAACTTTTGAAGCAGCCTCTTTTTGTTTTTTTGTCAATTTTGCCATTTCTTTTTTGTCTTTTTGCGATTAAAAAGGAGCTTCTCCTGATACTGTTATCCCCATAGATCTTGCTGTACCAGCAACCATACTCATTGCGCTCTCTATTGTAAAAGCGTTTAGGTCGGCCATTTTGTCTTCAGCAATACCTTTGATTTGATCCCAAGTAACACTTGCTACTTTTTTACGGTTTGGTTCTCCCGAACCCGACTTTAGCTTGGCAGCTTCCAGCAATTGTACTGCAGCTGGTGGCGTTTTAACGACAAAATCAAAAGATTTGTCTTTATACACAGTAATTTGTACTGGTAAAACTTTACCGGGTTTATCTTGAGTTCTAGCATTAAATTGCTTACAGAACTCCATGATATTAACTCCAGCAGCCCCCAAAGCAGGTCCAACCGGTGGCGATGGATTCGCGGCACCTCCCTTAACTTGTAGTTTAACTACTTTACTAATTTCTTTAGCCATTTCTTTAAAAGATTTAGCACATCTTCATTGGAAGCGAATGATGTGATTTATATATGTAACAAAAATTATACTTTCTCTACCTGCATAAAACTAAGCTCTAGCGGAGTCTTTCTACCAAAGATCTTCACCATAACTTCTAGTTTACGCTTCTCTTCATTTATTTTTTCTACTGTACCGTTAAATCCATTAAAAGGACCATCTATAACTTTTACAGTTTCGCCCATTGTAAAAGGAATGGACATTGTATCTGTTCTTACAGATAACTCATCTACTTTACCTAGCATCCTGTTTACTTCAGATTGACGTAAAGGAACAGCATCGCCGCCTTTTGTTTCTCCAAGAAAACCAATTACACCTGTAATAGATTTTATAATATGAGGTATCTCACCCGTTAAGTTAGCTTCAACCATTACATAACCTGGAAAATAAACTCTATCTTTAACGATTTTTTTTCCGTCACGAACCTGCACTACTTTCTCAGTAGGAACAAGCACCTGCGAAATATAATCTGACATACCTAGTCTACTTATTTCCGTTTCAATATAGTTTTTAACTTTATTTTCCTGACCGCTTACCGCTCTTACTACATACCACTTATTGACATTATTATCAGTCATCACAATAAAATTATTTATTTAAAAACTCATATATTCTCGCAACAAGAACCTCGAAACCACGGTCTATACCAAATGTTAATAACGCGAATAATATCGAAAAAACAGCAACAATAACAGTTAAACGCTGCACTTCTGCCCATTCAGGCCACGTAACATTAACCTTTAACTCTGTAAATGCCTCTGATATATAATTAGTAACCTTCATTGTATTACGTTTTTTGCACGGGTGGAGAGATTCGAACTCCCATCAACGGTTTTGGAGACCGGTATTCTACCCTTGAACTACACCCGTTTGTTATTAAAAGCCAGCTGACACTTTTGAGCGCCAAGCTGGCTTTTTATTTTTATCTATCTAATATTGAAATTAGTCAAGAATTTCAGTAACCTGACCAGCACCTACTGTACGACCACCTTCACGGATAGCAAAACGAAGACCTACGCTAAGTGCGATTGGGCTAAGTAATTGCACCTCAATAGTAAGGTTATCACCAGGCATAACCATCTCTACTCCTGCAGGAAGAGAAATAGTACCTGTTACATCAGTTGTACGAACGTAGAACTGTGGACGGTAGTTATTATGGAATGGAGTGTGACGTCCACCTTCTTCTTTCTTAAGAACATAAACCTCTGCTTTAAAGTGAGCGTGTGGCTTAACAGATCCTGGCTTAACAATTACCATACCTCTCTTAAGATCTTCTTTAGCAATACCTCTTAAAAGGATACCTGCGTTATCTCCAGCCTCACCTCTATCAAGGATTTGACGGAACATCTCAATACCTGTAATAGTAGAAGTTAATTTCTCAGCTCCCATACCAATAATTTCAACAGCATCACCTGTATTAGCAATACCTGTTTCTATACGACCTGTAGCAACAGTACCACGACCAGTAATCGTAAATACATCCTCTATAGGCATAAGGAATGGTTTCTCGATATCACGAGCAGGTAACTCAACCCACTCATCAACAGCATTCATTAATTCAAGTACAGTATCAACCCATTTTTGCTCACCGTTAAGTGCACCTAGAGCTGAACCTTGAATAACTGGTCCGTTATCTCCATCATACTGATAGAAAGAAAGAAGATCTCTGATTTCCATTTCAACTAGCTCAAGAAGCTCAGCATCATCAACCATATCTACCTTATTCATAAACACAACCATTCTAGGCACACCTACTTGACGACCTAAAAGTATGTGCTCACGAGTTTGTGGCATAGGACCATCAGTAGCAGCAACTACAAGGATAGCACCATCCATCTGAGCAGCACCCGTAACCATGTTCTTTACGTAATCCGCGTGACCTGGACAGTCAACGTGAGCGTAGTGACGGTTAGCAGTAGCATACTCTACGTGAGAAGTATTAATTGTAATACCCCTTTCTTTTTCTTCGGGAGCATTATCAATCTGATCAAACGATCTTGCCTCAGAGAAACCTGCGTCAGATAATACTTTAGTAATAGCTGCAGTTAAAGTTGTTTTTCCGTGGTCAACGTGTCCAATAGTACCAATATTCAAGTGGGGTTTGGAACGATCAAAAGTTTCCTTTGCCATGATTTAATAATTTAATCTTAGTTATATAATTAGTGTTCAAATTTTTCTAAACTTGAGCCAATGACGGGATTTGAACCCGTGACCTCTTCCTTACCAAGGAAGCACTCTACCACTGAGCTACACCGGCCTGCAAAACCTTAAGCCTTAGCTCAAAGTTAGTGGGGAGAGCAGGATTCGAACCTGCGAAGGTTTCCCAGCAGATTTACAGTCTGCCCTCGTTGGCCGCTTGAGTATCTCCCCTTTCTTTTTAAACTTCAGTTTTTCAAAAAATATTGAGCCGATGGAGGGACTCGAACCCACGACCTGCTGATTACAAATCAGCTGCTCTAGCCAGCTGAGCTACATCGGCGACTTACAATAAAAAAAGTCCGCTATTTCTAACGGACTGCAAATGTATATAATTTATTTTTTAATCAAAACATTTTTTTATAAAATTTTTATCATTATGCGCTCGCTCTCACCTTTTGTTTCCTCTTAACAAGCAAACGCTCCATAGAATCAGCAGCAAGCTCTACAGCTTCCTCAAATGTTTTACATTGCTTTTTAACTATAAACTCATCACCAGGCACATTAACTTTTATTTCTGCTATTTTATTTGTTTTTGCACTTGTGTTATCTAATTTAAAAAAAACATCTGAACAAACAACTTTGTCGTAATACTTCTCAAGCTTATCTAATCGAGCCTGAACAAAGCCAATCAATTTTTGATCGACATTAAAATTAACCGCATGAACATTTACTTGCATAATCAATACTTATTTATGGTTAAAAATTATGGATTATTTTGATTACGCGGATGCGCCTTCCCGTACACTTTTTTAAGCTCAGCTAAACTGCTATGCGTGTAAACTTGGGTAGAAGCTAAACTCGCGTGACCTAATAATTCTTTTACTGAATTTAAATCTGCTCCGTTATTAAGAAGGTGTGTAGCAAAAGTGTGCCTCAAAATATGTGGGCTCTTTTTAACCTTACCAGAGACAATACTAAAGTAACTATTTATTAACCTATAAACAAAAGATTCGCTTAATTTATTTCCGCGATTATTTAACATTAATATTTCAGAATCTCCCACAAGGCTGAGCTCTTTACGCTTTTCTAAATAAATATTAATAAGTTCTGCCGTACACCCCAATACAGGTAATACCCGCTCTTTATTACGTTTACCCAAAACACGTAACGTTTTAGTAACAGCATTATAACTATTCATTTTAAGCCCTATAAGCTCTGCACGACGCATACCTGTAGTATAAAACAATTCGACAATAAGCCTATTCCGCACTCCTTCAAAATCATCTGGATATTCTATTTTCTCTATAACATCCTGCAATTCTTTTTCAGAGAAAGGAACTTGAACTTTTCTCTCTGTCTTGAGCGACTTATGTTCTTGCAACGGATTTACAGTAATTTGCTTAGATCGCAAAAGAAATTTATAGAACGATTTTAAAGAAGATACTTTCCTATTCACAGAGGTATTAGACACCTCTTGTTCTACCAAAAAAACTACCCAACCTCTTACTTGGCTATAATTAACCTCTTCAAGCACAGCATCAGAATCATGTTCATTTATGAATTTTTCAAAAGAAACAACATCATCACTATACGCCCTAACAGTAAGTGGGGAGTAATTTTTTTCCTTTAACAGGTAATCAACATATGCTTGTTTAGAATTAATCATATAAAAAAACCGTTACCAACAAAAGTAAACTTTTACTGGTAACGGTTAGTATTATTGATCCTAAAAATTAAGGATTAATTTTCTTCTGCATCTCTTAAACCTTGTATGTAAGATGCTTTTTGTACTTGCACCCTTCTTACAACTGATGGTTTTGTGAATTGTTGACGTTTTCTTAGTTGACGTACAACTCCAGTTTTGTCAAACTTTCTTTTATAGCGCTTTAATGCTCTATCGATATTTTCTCCGTCTTTAATTGGTATAATTAACATAATATAACACCTCCTCTCGTTAAGGGTGCAAATTTACAAATTTCTATTAACCCACCAAGCTTTTATCTATTTATTTTACCGACCATATTGTATAACCGTTTGGCGGTGCTTGTATTTTAACCCAAGAATCGCCTTGTGTGGTAGGCTCCCACCCCGAATTACCTGTGTAATCTTTAATTATGGTACTAGACCAATTGGTATCTACCCAGCGCTCTTGCCATGAATTACTAGTATTTATATACACAATAATCCCAGGGCTTCCGTCACGTCGAGCAACATACTCATCGTTGTCAGCATACAAGTAACTTGTACCTCCTGATGCTTTGTTGTTATGTATCCATATCAGGTTATTTAATTTGTTTTTATCTAACCAATCTTCATAATCTCTATAAAAAAGACATGGGTATCCTTCGTGAGTTAATATATAAGCATAAGCCAATAATTTATTTGTATATATTTCATCAGTATCATGATTCGCTACAAACGTTACTGCTCTATATGAATTACGCTTTAGCAACATATCGCCATTAAGCTGCGTAAGATCGTTATTGTTAAAAGCATCGCGCATTTTATAATAACACGCAAAATCGAAAGCACTCGCCTCTGCTTGTCCTGTCCACGTTTCCAATAAAGCAGCGTTACCATCCCAGTACTCTCCTACTGCAAAACCACCTACAGCATTTTTAAAGTTTTTTACCACCCATGGCTCAAACCCTTTCACATAGTCGAAACGCCAACCATCAAAACCCATTACATTTTTATAATATTTAGCAATAGAGTTACTGTTATTATAAAGCCAGTCTTGCACATATACTTTATCATGACAGATGTCTGGGTAACCTCCAAAAGCACCCGCATCATTAGCATGTACATCATTAGGATGAAAATCATTGTAAGAGCGTACAAACAATCCTGAGGCGGGTTGAAAGTCAGTATAAGTATTTCCTCCTGTATATGGGTTATATTGCGATGCACCACCACTACAATGATTAACAACAATATCAGCTATAACACTAAGGTCATTAGTATGCGCAGTACTGATTAATGATTGGATTTCGCTAAGCGAACCAAAACGCGTTTCAGTATTACCCATTTGGTTATAGCTTCCAAAATCAAAATAATCAAAAGGGTCATACCCCATAGAGTATCCTCCACCAGCAGCTTTAGTGGCAGGTGGTAACCAAATGGCATCAATACCGGCACTTGCCCACGAAGGGACTTTACTCGAAACCGTGTTCCACCAAACACCATTACCGGGAACATCCCAATAGAATGCTTGCATCATTACTTTTGAACCAATGGAGCGGCTTGCTGTTTCTTGATGTAAAGGTGTTTGAAGTTGTGCGGTTTGCTCTTCTTGATATAGAGCATCTGAATCTTTACTACACCCCCATAAAAACAGAACTGAGGCAAATAATGTAAATGTATATTTCATAATTAATAATGTTTTAGTTGATTAAATATATAAAATAATAACACTATAATTAACACTTCTTCAAAACACACAATACTACAACGTTGTAATGTTAACAACTTAAAACAAAAAAGAGCAACTTAGATTAAGTTGCTCTTTTTTAGACATTTATATTTTAAATATCCTATCCTTTTAATAGATTTCTAGATATAACAAGTTTCTGTATCTCTGTAGTACCTTCACCTATAGTGCATAGTTTAGAGTCTCTATAGAACTTCTCAACTGGATAATCTTTGGTATAACCATATCCACCATGTATTTGTACTGCTTCGTTAGAAACACGCACACATACCTCTGATGAGTACATTTTACCCATTGCTCCAGCAACAGTCATTTTTCTATTATTATTTTTAAGATAAGCTGCTTTATGTAATAACAATTCTGATGCTTCTATCTCAGTAGCCATATCAGCAAGTTTAAATGCTATACCTTGGAAGCTGCTTATTGGTTGCCCAAACTGGTGACGCTCTTTAGAGTATTTAAGAGCTGCTTCATAAGCTCCTTTAGCAATACCTAATGATAAAGCCCCAATAGATATACGACCACCATCTAATATTTTCATAGCTTGAATAAAACCATCTCCTACTTCGCCAAGTCTATTAGCATCAGGAATACGACAGTTGTCAAATATAAGTTCGGCAGTTTCGCTGGCGCGCATACCTAATTTATCTTCTTTTTTACCACTGGTAAAACCTTCCATTCCTTTTTCGAAAACAAAAGCAGTCATACCGCGAGAATCTCCTTTTTCTCCTGTACGCACTATAACTACTGCAATATCTCCTGATTTTGCATGTGTAATAAAGTTTTTAGCTCCGTTTACTACCCAGTAATCACCATCTTTTACAGCTGTAGTATTCATACCACCTGCATCAGATCCTGTATTGTGCTCTGTTAATCCCCAAGCACCAATATGCTCGGCAGTTGCTAATTTTGGTATCCATTTCTTTTTTTGCTCTTCGTTAGCAAATGTAAGAATATGGTTAGTACAAAGCGAGTTGTGTGCCGCAACTGATAACCCTATAGACGGATCTACTTTTGATATCTCTTCTACTATGGTAATATACTCATGGTAACCTAAGCCTGAACCACCTAATTCTTCGGGTACAAGAACACCCATAAAGCCCATTTCTCCTAATTTTTTAAATAAATCTACTGGGAAAAATTGTGTATCATCCCATTCTCTCATAAATGGACGGATATGCTGCTCTGCAAAATCCCTGATTGACTGTGCAATCATTGTCTGTGTTTCGCTATAGTCGAAGTTCATTTTTATACCTTTTATTTTAGAATTTCAAATATAAGGCAATTATTTTTTCTTTTTCAACAGGAAAACCATTAATTTTTGTTAATTCTTCAATATTACCTATTCTTCCTTGTACCTTTCTTTTTGCAATTATATTACTTGCAATAGTTTCATTAAAATAAGGAAAAGAGCTCAATTCATTTAATGATGCTGTATTGATATTTATTGTTTTAACCCTTGGTTTCCCTACAACTGTAAAACGTTTTTTAAGCTCTTCGTTAGTGTTAGGTGTATAATCTCTAAAATCAAAATCGTCCATTTGTTCCATGCTTACGTAAGCACCAAGCTGTTCCCTTCTTTCTAATATCCGTTTTGAATATACAGGACCTATTCCGTAAATAGCTATTAACTGATCGGCAGTAGCTTTATTAATATCTATTACTGCCGCATTATTCTTTTTATTTACCCAATCTGGAAACTTAAAGTAAGGTGATATCGCTTTCAATAAGCTATCAGATACTTTTGTTACCTCCTGAAATTCTTCAGCACTATTTACATACTTGTTTTTTGCCCTAAAATCTCTAATTCGCTTTAACTCTTTTGAAGATAAACCAATCAGTTGTGCTTTAAAATCGGATATGTAATTAGGGTTAAAAGGATAAATCTCTACAGTCTTATTCTGTCTTTCTGTTACCCAATCGGGGAATTTAAAATAGGGTTCTATCTTTTTTAAGCGGCTGTCCGATATTTTTGTAACCTCCTGAAAATCTTTAGCACTATTTATATATTTATTCGTTTTACGAAATTTACGAATACGTGCTAGTTCTTGTTTTGATAAACCTATTAGCTTTGCTTTATAGTCCGATATATAGTTTGGGTTAAATGGATATATCTTTGCCCCCCTCTTCCCTTTCTTATTTTTAACCCAACTGGGGAATTTAAAATAAGGTGCTATCTTTTCTAAAAGACTATCCGATACTTTTGTGACTTCCTGAAATTCTTCGGCACTATTTACATACTTTTTCGTTTCCCTAAATTTGTGAAGCCTGTCTATTTCGGCATTACTCATCCCTAATGTATAGCCCTTATAATCGGTAATATAATTGGGATTAAAAGGGTATATTTTATAGGCTGCTTTAGCTTTTCGGGCTTTTAGAGTATCTATTTGAGTTTGTAAGGCTAACCACTCTTTTTGTTCTTCAGATTGTCTTGCTTCACTCTGCCAATTGCGAGAAGTTGTAACAAAATAAGTAGCTTGTACAACTATTATAAGTAATAATAATGCTACGATGCCTTTGCGCTGCCCTTTTGTATAGTGAAAGAAAAAACGGAATGGCTGCATTATGGTCTATTTTATAAGTCGAATACTGAAGTTCGTTTTGTGTAAACCATATCTTTCAGGCGCAGCCAAAAAGCCAGTGTTAGATACACGCCAAACCAAAGCCCTACCGTTACAAACGAGATATAGATAAAAAACAAACGCACATTAGTAGCTCGCATACCTAACCTATCGGCAAGGCGCGACGATACATGAAAGCCGTTGCGCTCAAAAAAGTGACGTATTTTAGTTACAAATGACATTACTTGTTTTTTATATTATAAATTACGTTTTCAAATTTACACAATCCTGTTTAGGGTACATCAAAAAAAAATTACTTTTTCAGTAACTCCAGCCCTATACTGCATTGCATACAGCGTTTATTATTACAATATTCATTTTTAAGCTGTAACAAAGCCTGTGTATCATACGCCGAGGTAACAGGTATTTTATAGTGTTTAAATTTTTCTATAATAGAATTTTTTTCGGGTGGCAGTTGTTGTAACAACTGCAATAACTCTTCACTCGTTTCTTCTCCCCTGCTTTTGGCATAGGCAAATCTAAATGGAATAACAGTGTTTATAATCAAAAGGTCGATAAACGATTTGGTAAGTGCTTTTCGCTTTTTTGAGCTTTCTTTATCAAATGTGTAATGGGTTTGCCAATATGATGATACTGTTATAGAAAATATTTTATAAATATCCTCGACAGTGTTGAGCGTTATAATTTTCGAGAACAAATTTTGATGAACATGGTAGAGTTGCGCCAATTGTGATAATCGTATCGTAGGGAAATTATCTGGGCGATGTCTAAAAAACTCAGGTTTATTAATGTGTACTAATTCTAAACGGTGCTTGGTAACTATATAATTATATCTTGTAATAAGATCTTTTGGGTAAAAATCTTCGCACTTATCATCCAGAAGCCCTGTGCTCCCCATTAGTAATGCTTCTAAATTCTCTACTTCAAAACTTTCTTTGCGTACTACACTAAAAGGCAATGATTTTGCCATAGCATAAAACGTATCACCATTAATATTTAACCCAAAGTTCTTTGCGAGAAAACAAAACAATACCGCTTCCCAATCGCCATTAGTTGCTGCCGCGAGCTGTACTATAGGCAATGCTTTGCGTTCTAACCGTTCAAAAAATAAACGTTCTTTCCAATTTTCTAATACAAAACTGTTAAGTGTTTCTAGTTCTTTTTCGCAGTAAATCCAAGTTTTAGCTGATGATAGTGCATTGTAATTATTGAGTACCTGAGCCTCTACATAATTTTTTAATTCTAAAACGGGTATCTCGGTGGTATCTTGACGTATTACCTCCGTATCATGTTCCCACACTACGTGTAGTATTACATTATCATAAGCGGCATCGCGTTCGTGACTGTGTAAATACCAGTCGGATGACTTGATGTGTATTTCTACATTTCCTGCCCAAGTTTGGCTACCGATACGCAGTTGTGCATTGAAAAAATCAGGACCCGATTGCTGTAAATATTGCCCCGAGTTTATAATTTCGATAGGTTCGCCCTTTACAGTGGTTAAATTTTGTATATCAAATTTTTTAAACTGCCAGATATGGTGGAGGAAGTCTTCTTTCATTTTGCTGTTGGATTGCAGCTAAAATAAAGAAATTTATAAAATACTCCGTAATTTTATAAATGTAATTTCATCTGATTATCATGCAATATATACAACTTAGCACACGCTCGTGCATCGGATAATGCTTCATGGTGATTTAAAGCTATCCCGTTACGGTCGCTACAGGCTTTAAGGTTAGCGGGTTTATACCCTTTGGCTCTATATATTCGGCAGGTACATTCCCACTTGTCAGCTATTTCTAGTTCGTCATAATACAAGCCATACCAGCGCATGGTTTTAGCAAGTACATTACGGTCAAAAGCTTCATTGTGAGCCACAATTTTCCTACCAAACAAACGCTTGTGTATTTCGGGGTATAAGTCATCAAACATAGGCTTATCTAATGTTTCAACAGGCTTTATACCATGTACCATTATATTGCGATACCAATATTCATTATTAGGTGGCTGAATGAGGGTATAGTATTCTTCAGTGATAATACTATCCTCTACAGTCACAATACCCACAGCACAGGCACTATGTGAATGCCCTGTTGCGGTTTCGAAGTCTATAGCAGTAAATGTCATGTATAAAAAGAAAAAGAGCCCTAAGGCTCTTTAAATATAATAAATTATTATTTATTTGATAGCACCAATAATATCATATTTGGTAATAATATGGTGTTTACCATTACCTAAATCTACCAATACAGCTTGGTTATCTTTATTTATTAGCTTCGCTATTTCTTCTATAGCTGCATTAGCGTTTACTATTGGGTAAGGTCTACCCATTACTTCTTTTATAGGTTTCTCGGCAATGTCTTTGTTTTCCACATAACTTCTAAATAAATCTGCTTCATCTACAGATCCTACAAAACCTGTAATATCCATAACAGGAATTTGCGATATTTTATATTTACGCATTCTTTCAATAGCGTGTGACACTAACTCCTCTGTACGTACTACTACAAGTGGGGTATCTACATGCTCTTTAATTAAGTCTTCTGCTTTTGTAGGCTCGTCTTCAAGAAAACCACGCTCACGCATCCAGTCATCATTAAACATTTTACCTACATAACGACTACCACTATCGTGGAATAATACTACAACTACGTCTTCAGGTTTAAACTGCTCTTTTAATTGCAATAATCCTTTAATTGCAGCACCCGCAGAGTTACCCACAAAGATTCCTTCTTCCATTGCTATTTTACGCGTATATACAGCAGCATCCTTATCGGTTACTTTTGTAAAACCATCTATTAAAGAAAAGTCTACATTTTTAGGTAAAATATCTTCGCCAATACCTTCGGTTATATAAGAATAAATTTCGTTCTCGTCAAAAACACCAGTTTCATGATATTTTTTAAATACAGAACCATAGGTATCTATACCCCATATTTTAATATTCGGGTTTTTCTCTTTAAGATATTTCCCTACGCCTGATATCGTTCCTCCTGTACCAACACCTACAATAAAGTGAGTTATTTTACCCTCTGTTTGTTCCCAAATTTCAGGACCTGTCTGCTCATAGTGTGCTGTAGCATTCGATGGGTTATCATACTGGTTTACATACCAAGAATTTGGTGTCTCTGTAGACAAACGCTTTGACACGGAATAGTACGAACGTGGATCGGTAGGATCTACATCGGTTGGGCACACCACAACCTTAGCTCCTACTGCCCTTAATATATCCATTTTTTCTTTAGACTGTTTATCAGAAATTACGCAAATAAGTTTATAGCCTTTTACAATAGCAGCAAGCGCAAGCCCCATACCTGTATTACCAGATGTTCCTTCTATTATAGTACCTCCAGGTTGTAACCTGCCATCTGCCTCTGCATCTTCTATCATTTTAACCGCCATTCTATCTTTTACAGAGTTGCCAGGGTTAAAAGTTTCTACTTTTGCCAGTACCAGAGCATCTACATCTTGTGTAACTTTATTAAGTTGTACAAGTGGTGTATTACCTATGGTTTCTAGTATGTTTTTTGCGTATTTCATTTGTAATTTTATTGTCTTTATAAAAAATTTAAGCAAAGATATTATATCTCTTGCAAAGAAAATAATGAATTTCCTGTCTTAACTGTTATGTAAAGAAATCCCATATTACGCCAAACCTTATTGTAAAGTCACGATAAGGTTGGTTAGGCGCCGAATAATAGTTATACCCAGAAAAGCCTGAATTAAAATGTTCTGCTTTTAAAAACACCCTAAACGTTTGTATTTTGGCATTAATAAAGAAGTCCATTAACGGATAATCGCCTATTTTCTTTTTCTCTTGTATATAAAATTCACCAATAACTGGATTATAATCATTCGCATAATACTTAGAGAAATACTGGAAAGTAATACCTGTTTGAATGTATAGTGCATTTTTAAAGAAATGGTCTGAGAAGTATAACGTATTCCTTGTCACAAATTTTGGCACATTAAGAATATTCTCTGATTGATCAACTTGTTGATACAATACGGTATTATCTAAAGCAAGTTTCCAAAACTTAAACTCTTTATTTATTTTTAATGATAAATAGTTAATAGTATTATCATATTGTTTAGGACTCACTTCTAATCTAGTAACTTCGTCATCCTCTGTATTTACAACATCATCACTAAAATATAACTGATCTTTCAACACGCTATATTGTAGCGATGCCGAAATCCATTGTGTTTTTGCTTCTACTTCAAAGTTGTTTATTTTTTCATTATTGAAATTCTCACTCCAATTGTATTCCTCATAATCACTTTGAAAAAGTCTAAAATTAAGATTAGGCAGTTTATTCATGTTTTGATATCGAAGAAAAACACTGTTCCTTTCATCAAAAGTATATCGTGCTGATGCATCGATATTGGCAAGCGATTGGTCGGTAATGGAGTTAGAAATTAAAATGCTCCCTTTCCATTTGTCTTTTTGATAGCTATAACGGGCACCATAAGTATTAATTCTATCACTTACTTTATTTGGTATATCAATAGTACCATCAGGATATAACACAATACTATTATAGTAATAATTATAATTATAATCTTCTACATAAAACTCAAGATCACCTATAGTTTCGTTAGAATAAGCCGCTCCAAACATATTATACATTTTGTTGTACTTAGTTTTATCGTTGATAGATGATGTAAGTGCACGTCCGAAACGATCAGACGGTGTTGGCTGGGTATATTCGAAAGATTTATTTTCGTAATTAAATCTATGGTGTAGCACTATGCTATTAGGATTACTTTTACTAAGTCTAAAAGTGTGATCTATAAAGTAGCGATTACCTTTAAGCAATGATGTTGCATCATTGAGATATACTTCAAGTCGAGCGCGTTCATCATATGGAGCTTCACTACTCTCAAAATTTTCGGTATTTACAATACCTCCATTTTCTTGATTAGAAAAATCCTGAACTGTCATGTGTAGCCTTAGTATATAACGTCTATCAGTAGTATTATAACTGGTAATAAATCTAAAGTTACCGTTACTAGATAGCGAGTTTATATATTTACCTATAGAGCGCAAACCTTTGTAACCAATAGCTAGATTTAAATTCTCGGATGTATTTACTGTTATAGAAGCGTCTAGTATTTGACCTTGCTCTAAAACTGAACGATAAAACAAATCGGTAAACGGTGTGGCAACATGATAGTAATTTATATCATTAACTTCCATGTATGCAAAATGTTTTGCTGTAAAACCAAACTCAGGAAAAGGAGAATAATCCTTTAAGCCATAATCAAGGGTATTATAGGTTTGTCCTATATTATGAAATGGTAATAAACCGAATATATCTTTACGTAAATAGTTTTCAGTATACTCCTTTTGTATTGTTAACGACGTATCAATATAAGTAGTATCTCGCTCAATACTGATAATTTTATACATATCAATAGTAGCAATACTATCTGAAACAGTAGGTACTGTAGTTGTTCTATTATTTTTAGATACACTAGTAGTATCTGTAATGTTTCTGGAGTTTCTTTTTTGCAATACCTGACTAAAAACTATACAGGGTAGTAATAAAGAAAAACAAACTAAAATAAACTTCTTATACATGAATAGCCTTATAATACATAGCAAAGATAATTTTTTATACGTTAAAGCGCATAAAAAAACCCGCTTATATAAGCGGGTTTAATTTAAAACTGGTAATATATAAATATATATTAGTTAGGATATATTCTATTAAGAACTACATTTTGGACACCAGTTGTTGTTGTACCAAAACGTAATTTAAAAGAAAGATCAATAACACCTTCACAAGCATCATAAGTACCTTCAATATCTCCTACATAAAAATCAGCTGCAACATCACCATTAAAGTAAAGGAAATTTTCTGAAAAATCAGGACCACTTATCGTACCGTCTTCATTTATAAAAACACGAGTTTCAGATACTGAGTCATCAGTAAACAATTTACTAATATTCGAGATTATTATTTCGTTAGAAGCTGCTCCTTGAGATATTAAGTATGTCAACTCATCTTCTTCTTCTAGCTCTACAAAAGTATCTTCAGAGATACCTAGTAAAGAGTCTCTGTTACCTTTATTGATTCTAACAATATAAGTTACAGGCTCCGTATCATCTGGATGACCAATAACAACATTATTACGGCTAGTTTCTGTCAAAGTGATTACAAATCCTATCGAAGATTCAATTGTCTCTGGATAGTCTATTGTTATTGTACCTTCAAGACTACCTTTAGGAAAAACAGCATACCCTGAATGACTAATAACACCTTCAGAAGTCCCTTCAAAATCAGTAATTGTATACTCTACTTGTAACCCATCTTTATTAGTGGGAGCATCAAGCAAAAGTGGCACAATTATTTGACGAGATTCTACTTCGCAACCTGCTATACCATAAGCAAAATTCGGCAATGGCTCAGCTATTGATCCTAAATTAAATGTAACCCATCCACTCTCTGGATCATCAAAAAACCTTCCGTCATTTGGGTCATTATCACCACTACATCCTACTAAAGAAAGAGCAGCAATTACTATAAAACTATAAAATATTTTTTTCATAAGTGATTGTATCTTTTAAACTAATTACTAATTTACTTTAGTAAACTTAATGATCGTATTTTGTGGTCCACCGCCACAATTAGACGTTGAATTTTCAATAACAGTCATTTCAAAATACGAATCATCATTGGTATTATAAGCAGATCTATCTTCAAGGTCAGCTGGAGCAAAGGTAAGTGAGCTATCATCAGGATCATCTGCACACGCTACTCCACTAGCAACTTTTTCTCCTAAGTTAAGATAATTACATGCAAAAGCTATAATAACTTCTTCGCTACCACCGTAACCAGGGTAAGCGGTTGCAGCAAATACTCTTTCATATGGAGTACTACCTTCAGCAAGAACAACCTCACCTGCCTCAAAACCAGGAAGATCAGTGAAATAGTTCTCTGCAACTTCCATATAATACGTACCTGTGAAATCTGATTGTAATGGACAAACTTCGTAAATATTTACTGTAGCAGTAAGACTATCAGAATATTCGAAAGTCTCATCGGCATTAGTAATAGTCATTGTAAAAGTCTTGTTTGTCTCATCTACAAGATCGTTATCTACACCTGAAATTGTAAAAAAGCCTTGATATGAACCTGCAAGTATAGTAACGGTAGAAGGAACTGTAAAAGTTGCTGGATTTGCAGCTGATGAGTTATCAGGGAATCCTATTTCTATATCATATACTCTATCAGTATCAGTAACTGTACTGGCATTAAAAACTACATTAACTTCTCCTGTAGAATTTTGTACTATTGGCAAAAGATATACAGATCTTGAAAAAGAAATATAAGTATCATTTTGCTCATAATTACCGTTATAGATAATTGGCTCGGTATCTTCACATGAAGCGAAAATAAACGCTATAGCTAATAATTTAAATAATGTTTTCATTTTTTTTTTTTTTAATTATAACCTAGATTTTGTTCTATACTAGGGTTCGCATTAATCTCGCTACGAGGGATTGGCATAGTGAATCTATAATCACCCGCTGGCAAGTTACATGGTGCTGCAAAAGATGCACAGTCACGAGAATCACGATCTATACCTATTCCTAGTTCTGCACCAAGACGTTTAAGGTCTATATATCTATGTCCTTCAAAAGCAAGCTCTTTACGTCTTTCTTTTAATATATCTCTTAGAGCTATATCTATAGTACCGTAACTAAAAGTAGGTACATTTACTGTATATCTATTTGAACGAAGATCTCTAACTGTAGCAGCTGCATCTTCTAGCTGACCTGCACGAGCTTGAACTTCTGCACGAATCAACAACATTTCTGCCCATCGTATAATTTTAATATCATTTATACTTTGACCAAATTGACCTCCAGGATATTTACCTATAAGTAAAATATCATTACCGTCATTACTCACTACAGATGTAGGTTGTAAAAGAATACCACCTAATCTTATGTCAGAATCAGGATCAGCATCTCCATCTCCATCAACATCAAACGAATCATACAAACCATAAGATAATTCAAAGAAAGGACTACCGTCTATAGTTGCACCATTAGCATAAAATAATGAAACAACTGGATTATCACCATCTTTTCTTGCAAGTGTCCATATATTTTCTACTGTAAGAGCATCTTCAGTATACATAGTTCTATAATTATCACCTGATACCAAATCATAATATCCGTCATCACCTACTGCATCAACATATGTTCCTGCAAGTGTATAATTACCCTCACATAGAGCAACACGAGCTTGAATAGCTTTAATTACTCTTTCGTTAATATAATATGCTTCATAAGATACAGCTGTTTCTCTTAAGTAGAAATCACCTATAAGGTCAGAAGCTTCAGTCAAATCATTATTAATAAACTCGAAAACTTCTCCTGTAGTATTTCTAGGATAAACATCTACAATTTCAGGAACAAAGTCCATAATAATAACGCCTGGAGCACTTGGGTTTTGATAATCTGGAGAAAAGTACTGCAATAATTCAAAATGAGCTAAAGCTCTTAATGTTAATGCTTGTGCTTTTATTTGATTTGCTTGCTCTATTTCAGAAGCACTCTCAAGTGTTGGGAATATTCTATCCCATGCTTTTAATAACCTGTTTGAATAATTAATTAAAGCATACCTTGAAGACCAAAGAGTACCAGGGAACTGAGTACCTGGCTGTATTATAAAACTATACTCTTGGTTACCTTGGCCTGAACTATTAACTCCTCTTTTTACTCCATCTGTAAAAAGCTCGTTAAAAAGTATTATATCTGCAGTACCATTGCTTCCCGCATCGGGAGTATAAGCAGCATACACTCCGTTCAAACCTGTTTGTAAATCTGTTACGGTTTGGTATGCATTGTCTTCAGTTAATTCGTCTGCCTGATTAATATCAATAGCATCGTCGCAGGAAACAAATCCTAAAAATAAAGCTAATAAGCTAAATTTAAATATTTTTTTCATAGTCAATTTTTTAAAAATTAATAACGGCACCAAATGTGTAAATTCTAGGTGTTGGATAGTTACCTCTATCAGTAGCTCTAAATCCACCTTCAGCATCCCAGCCTCTCCAAGAACTAAAAGTTAAAAGATTCTCACCTTGAACATAGAATCTTAATCCGCTAATAGGAAGATCTGCTAACATATCTTGATTAAAGCTATATCCAAATTGAATATTTCTAAGTCTAAGGAAAGAAGCATCTTCAAGATATCTATCTGTAGAGTTAACATAATCTACAGCACCATAAGGGTTACCTACACGAGGAACACTTGTTATATCTCCAGGAGCTGTCCATGCAGTTGCAGTACTAACAACTCTGTTAGAACCATCATCAATTACGTTAGTTTCCTCAAGCTCTGCATAATCAAGGTTGTTTCTGTATAGATCTGCAAAATAACTCCATTGTGTATTAAATTCAAATCCTTTATACTTCACGTTTGTACCAAAACCACCTTGCCATACAGGGTAGATGGATTTACCTGTATCTACTCTATCTGCATCTGTAAGTGTCTCTGTTAGACCTCCATCAGCTTTATAGAATAATGGGTTACCATTTGCTGGGTTAACACCTGCATAATTCACTATATAGAATGTACCAACCGCAGAACCTTCAATTAACGCAGTAGATCCTCCACTTGTAACTACACCATCATATGCTTCAGGTAACTCTCTAATTTTATTTTTGTTGTATGAAGTATTACCGTTTACTGAAATTCTCCAGTCTCCTTTATCATATACAACATATTTTAATGACACTTCAAGACCTTTATTTTCCATAGCACCAATATTTGTATCTATAGATGAAGTTGCATTTATAGGAGATATAGGAGTATCTTGGAAAAGTTGTGTTGTCAATTTCTTATACACATCTACACTACCTGTTAGTTTATTATCCCAAACACCAAAGTCAACACCTACATTCGTTTGCTCTGTTTCTTCCCAACGCAAGTCAGTATAAGCAATCTGTGCAGGGTAAGTAGCATTTGTACCATTATAACCACTACCTGATGTATACAGGTTACGATAACGGTTAAGAGCAGAGTATTGTGCATTATTTATACGTTGGTTACCTGAAGTACCATATGAAGCTCTAAGCTTAAGCATATTAATCTCAGAACCAGACATAAAGTTTTCACTATCGATATTCCAACGACCACCTACTGACCAGAATGTACCCCATTGATTGTCATCTATAAATCTAAATGAAGCATCACGTCTTACCGTTGCAGAAATACCATATTTATCATCGTAGCTATAATCTACATTGGTAAAGTATGAAAATAACCCCTCTGTATACTTAACCGAACCAATAGTTGGTATATAAGGCTGTGTAGCATTAGTATTAGTATTATTATCTAAATCTTCAAAAATACCAGAATCAACAAAACCAGCACCTGTACCCACAAGTCTTGGATCTATACCTCTTTGTTCAAAGTTTATCGCATTATAATGTGATTTATTATACTCTATAAATGCTGATGCATCAACAGTGTGCTTTTCTGCAAAAGTATTATTATAGTTAAGACTAAAAGTAGAATTAAATCTAAAATCTCTACTTGCTGTCTCTGTATGAACACCACCATATTCAGCATTTTGATCTACCTGAAATGGACCTAAAAGACTTCTTGGGTCTAATATTTCTAATGTTTGATAAGCTGAATAATCTATACCTAACTGAACAGCAGCAGTAACGTTTTTCATGAAGTTATAATCCGCAGAAAAACCACCTAGCATTTTCAGTTCATCTTCTGTATCCTTATTCATTTTTGCCGAATTAAGCAAAACGTAAGGAACCATGTCAACTGTAATTGCATTTGGATCTCCAGGAGTTAAACCTCCATCACTTGTAACACTACCATCTGCGTTATAAGGTGACAAATATGGAAGACCGTGTAGTGCAGCTCTAAAAGGAGCAAAGAACACAGCATTACTACCTGCACCATCTATACCATTAGATCTTGAAAAGTTAATATTCAGATTTAATGAATAATTAAATTTACCATTTTCAGACTTTCCTGCAAAGTTATTTCTAACAGTAAAACGCTTAAAGTTAGTATTTAAGAAAGTACCATCTTGTTCAAAGTAACTTAACGAAGTAAAATTGTTAGAGTTTTCTGAACCTGAAGTAATAGCTAAATCATGAGATTTAGTAACCCCTTTTCTAAAGAAAATATCTGTCCAGTATGTATTTGCTTGTTTTGCTCTAGCATCAAGCTCAGCATCACTTAATTCAGCACCATACCCTACTCCATTATCTTTCTGGAATTGTAAAAGTTGTTTTGAACTCATCAAGTCCATATTAAGGTTTTGAAGTTCAGTATAACCAAATTGAGTAGTATATCTAAACTTAAGTTTTTGATTATACCCTCCTTTTTTAGTCGTTATAACAATTACACCATTAGCACCCCTGTTACCGTAAATTGAAGTCGCCGCAGCATCTTTCAATATACTGTAAGAAGCAATGTCATTTTGGCTTATACTTCTAAAACCATCTTCATCAACAGGAATACCATCGACTACGAATAGAGGCTCAACATTACCATTAATAGTACCAACACCACGAAGGATGATTGTACTATCTGCTCCAGGCTGACCTGATCCAGTACCAATGTTAAGACCAGCAACCTGACCTTGAAGATTTTGAATAAGCGATGCATTAGCCCTATCCTCTACCTCTGCTACAGAGAGAGTAGTAATAGCAGCAACAGTTGATCGTTGTGTCGTACTACGATACTTATCTACAACAACCGTTTCTAGTTCTTCTGCACTAAGCACTACATCTATAACGTTGGAATCTCCAACGGTTACACTTTGAGCGTTAAAACTCACATAGGAGAATTCTAAAACTTCTCCTTTAGACACTTTGATAGAGTATTTACCATCAATATCTGTCTGCACGTTTCGTGGTGTTCCTTTAACGAGAACACTTGCATTAGGCAGTGGACCAATCTTATCGGACACTGTACCTGATACTGTTTTCTCCTGCGCAAAAGAGAAACCAAATGAAAACGCTAATAATAGCGTCATAATCCAAGTAAACTTCGATCTCATACTTTATTAATTTGAGTTAGTTAACCGCAAACTTCTTAATAATTTATTAATAAAACAAATATTACTTCGGAATAATAATGTTAAATCAATAGCCTAAATTATTACGAAATCTAAAGCCTTTGTTTTAAATAGATACAAATTATTAAGAAAGGTTGCGTATAAATTTTTTATTCTGAAGAAATAACAAACTTTACGTTTGTTATTTTATTACTATTTTTTTCGACTCTGTATAAGCCCCATTATCAACATTTACCGTTAACAAGTATACTCCCGAAGCAACACTTGAAACATCTAAATTTGTTTTAGAAGCACCAAAATCTTTAACAACTCTTCCTTGAATATCATATAGAACAGCTTGAGTTACTGAATTTGATAAGGAATTATCAAGAGTTATATTTAGGATATCTTGAGCAGGGTTAGGATATACTCCAAATTTAGCAATTTGCTTATCAGAAACACTTGCTAAATCAGTAACACCACTTACTATTAAAGAATATTTTTGTGGAATAAAGTTCTCAAGAACCCCTTTATGGGTAACCTCTATTGTATACACCTCACCTGCGGTAGGGTTATCAATCTCTATAACCTCAACATTATCAACAATATTATCTGCTTTTACTGCAGTTAAACCACTAGTAAGTTTCCAAGGAAAGAAAGTTTCACCATCTTTAGTAATTCTAATATCTAAATCATTCACTAAAACAGGGGTAGCCAAATTTTCGACACCACTATTTATAGGTCCAGCTAAATCTCTCCACGAGATTGTTGCTTTTAACATATCAGAATTAGCCGCAGTAACAGTTTTAGTATATACTTGACTCTGACTTAATGTATTTTCTTCGATTACAGCAGTAGTAGCTGAATTATCTGCCGAAATAAGTTGAACGGCGCTAGTAACATTTACAAGCCCCCAACCAAAACGATGATCAGGACCTGCAGCCGTACCAGCCTCATCTGCGGTATGAATCATTAAACCTTTTACAGTTGCAGCCATCATAAAATTACCGTTAAGCTCATTATAATGTTGCTGCATTAAAGTAAGTGAAGCTGCTATACCGGGCGCAGCCATAGAAGTACCCTGTAATGTTGCGTAATCACTATTACTATTATCATAACAAGAATAAACACCAACACCTTGAGTCGCTATATCTGGTTTAATTCTATAATCATCTGTTGGACCATAACTACTAAATGAAGACATTTGCACAGAACCAGGACCTGAATAAGGATCAACCTCATTACAAGCAGCTACTGTAACAACATTTTTTGCATTACCATCTCCAACTATTATATTATTCTCTTCGTTAACCCTATCATTACCCGCAGCAAAAACAGGTAAATAATAATCATGATCAAACAACATATCATCCCACGATGCTGCCTCAACATCATAAGCACCTTTTTTCCAAGCTGGTTGAATATCAAAATCTACACCATAAGAATGGTTAGAAACTAAAAGCCCTTGATCTGCTCTTGCACTTGCCTCAGATCGGTCATTTTGAGCATTATGCGCCCAAAGTGTTGCAGAATAAGCAAGTCCTTTTGCTGCAGGATCTGAAACCCCTCGACCTATCATCGTACCAGACACATGCGTAGCGTGTCCGTTATTATCACTAGGACCACTAAATGTTGCACCATCCATAACAGTAACAGCTCCATTTAAATCATTATGTGAAGTTCTTACACTACCAGGCTCCCAAACCCCTATTATCATGTTTTGCCCAGTTATATTAAGTGCAAAAATACCTCCTGGCTGAACAGCAGGAACGCGTGCTGTTTTTCTAGCACCATCATTATAAGGCATTATATAAATTGGCTGATCATCTTCAGTCACCCCCACTAATGTAGAAGTATACCCTTTTTTCTTCATCTCTAGAGGCCAGCCTTTAATAGCTGCAAGCTCTAATGCTCTTTCATAGCTTTCATCTTCTTGAAGTTTTAACCTCTCGTATAACTCTTTGTTTTTTTGTAAATCATAGTGCTTTACAATTTCTGCCCTTTGTTCTGGTGTTTGTGCTAGAGCAGTTAAGCTGCTTCCTAGCGCCAAAGCCAAAACAAAAAGTTTTACAGTATTTTTTTTCATTTCTTAATTATTAATAGTTAATAGCGTATTTGGTTAGAAAAATTCAATTAATTACATTTTTCTAAAAAAAAGATTAGCAAAAATATAAATTAAAATCATTCTATGTATGTTAATTTTTTATTTTAGCATATGGTATATACATTTGTATAATAATTAACAAAAATGCGTTTAATGTTATTATCTAATTTTTCGGGAATTTATTATGAAACAGGTACTGACGAAGCCGGAAGAGGTTGTCTTGCAGGACCTGTCACAGCAGCAGCAGTTATACTAACTGAAGATTTTGAAATAGAATTACTTAATGATTCTAAACAGTTAAACGAAAAAACCCGTAACTTACTAAAACCTCTTATAGAGGAGAAAGCCGTATCTTATTCCGTAACAAATATCGAGCCGAAAATAGTAGATGAGATAAACATTTTAAATGCGTCAATTAAAGCAATGCAAGAATGCATCATGAAACTTGACCCAAAACCATCCTATATAATAGTAGATGGTAATCGCTTTAAACCTATTAAAGACATACCCTATAGTTGTATTGTAAAAGGAGATAGTAAATACATGAGTATTGCCGCAGCATCTGTGCTCGCAAAAACATACAGAGATGAGTATATGGCGAAAATTCACGAAGAATATCCAATGTATAATTGGAAGAAAAACAAAGGTTACCCTACTAAAGAACACAGAGAGGCTATAAGAAAATATGGTATTACAAAATACCACCGAAAATCGTTTAGGCTATTACCAGAACAATTAGAACTCGATTTTAAATATCACGAAAACATATAACTCTCTATACCTACACCTAACTATAGTTCTGCACTAATAAGAACTTCTGATTCAAAAAGAGTTGAAAAATGTTTTAGGATTTTTGCTTTAACCTCGCTTTCATCTACCCTATCTACGCCAAGCTCTACGTTTAAAGATGTTACTGCTTTATCTTTTATTCCGCACGGAATGATATTATCAAAATACCCCAAGTTAGCATTTACATTAAATGCGAAGCCATGCATAGTAACCCATCGGGATGCCCTTACTCCCATAGCACATATTTTGCGCGCAAACGGAGTACCTACATCAAGCCAAACCCCCGTTTCCCCTTCACTTCGGGTAGCAGCAACACCATACTCTGCCATAGTTAATATAATTGCTTCTTCAAGCAGTCGCAGGTACTTATGTATATCTGTAAAAAAATTCTCCAAGTCTAGTATCGGGTAGCCTACTATTTGCCCTGGACCGTGGTAAGTAATATCGCCTCCTCTATTTATTTTATAAAATGTAGCTCCTTTTTCGGCTAACTGTTTTTCATTAAGCAAGAGGTTTTCTATATCGCCACTTTTACCCAATGTATATACATGCGGATGCTCTACATACAATAAATAGTTTGGCGTTTCGGTTTCTAACCCCTCTCGTCTATTATTTATTTTTATATCAAGTATCTTTTTAAAAAGTTGCTCTTGGTAATCCCATGCCTCTTTATAATCCATCACTCCAAGATCCAGAAGCTGTACTTTTTTATTCATTATATGTATCTATATATTATAATACAAAATTACAAAACTTTTATATAGCAACTCTCATGAAGCTTAAGCAAACAAACCCGATTGCTTATTTACTAATAATCATTATCTTTGCGAGCTTAAAAAACTCATATAATCATGCAGCTTTCAGAACAAGAAATCATTCGTAGAGAAAAACTGGATGCGCTGAGAAAACTCGGCATCAATCCATATCCCGCAAACCTTTATCCTGTAAACCATACCAGTAAACAGGTAAAGAATGATTTTACTGAAGGTAAGAAGGTTATCATTGCAGGTCGTATCATGTCTTTCCGTATACAAGGTAAAGCATCATTTGCAGAGTTACAGGATAGCGAAGGTCGTATTCAGGTGTATATTAACCGAGATGAAATATGCCCCGATGAAGACAAAACCAAGTACAATGAGGTTTTTAAAAAACTACTTGATCTTGGCGACTTTATAGGTGTAGAAGGAGAGCTTTTCACCACAAAAGTTGGCGAAAAATCAGTACGTGTAAACGATTTTACAGTATTAAGCAAAGCACTTAGACCATTACCATTACCTAAAAAAGATGTCGATGGTAACGTATTTGATGGTTTTACTGATGAAGAGTTACGTTACCGTATGCGCTATGTAGACCTTGTGGTTAACCCGCAGGTTAAAGATGTTTTTGTAAAAAGAACAAAACTCTTTAATGCTATGCGCAACTTTTTTAACGACAAAGGTTATTTCGAAGTTGAAACACCAATATTACAACCTATAGCAGGTGGTGCAGCAGCACGCCCTTTTGAAACACACCACAACTCATTAGATATTCCGCTATATATGCGTATAGCCAATGAGCTATACCTAAAAAGACTTATAGTAGGTGGTTTTGACGGTGTTTATGAATTTAGTAAAAACTTTCGTAATGAAGGTATGGACAGGACGCATAATCCTGAGTTTACCGCAATGGAGATATATGTAGCCTATAAAGACTACAACTGGATGATGGAGTTTACCGAAAACCTGCTTGAACACTGTGCAACAGCTGTTAACGGCACTACTGAAGCTACTTTTGGCGAGCATAAAGTAAACTTTAAAGCGCCGTATGCAAGGGTAACTATGACCGATGCTATTAAGCAATTTACAGGGTTTGATATTACAGGAAAAACAGAAGAAGAATTATTTGAGGCTGCCAAAGGCATGGGTATCGATGTAAATGATACTATGGGTAAAGGTAAATTGATAGATGAAATATTTGGCGAAAAGTGTGAGGGCAACTTTATACAACCTACTTTTATAACAGATTACCCTAAAGAGATGAGCCCACTATGTAAAGAGCACCGTGATAACCCAGAGCTTACTGAGCGCTTTGAACTTATGGTGTGCGGTAAGGAAATAGCCAATGCTTATAGTGAACTTAACGACCCTATAGACCAAAGACAACGTTTTGAAGCTCAGTTAAAACTAAGCGAGCGTGGCGATGATGAAGCAGGACAATTTATAGATAATGATTTTCTTCGTGCATTAGAATATGGTATGCCGCCTACATCTGGGCTTGGTATTGGTATGGACAGGCTTATTATGTTCTTAACCAACAACCCATCGATACAAGAGGTACTATTCTTCCCGCAAATGCGACCGGAGAAGAAAGCCCCTGAGATGTCTGCTGATGAACTGAATATCTACTCAATAATTGATAGTGCAAGCGAAAAAATGCTACTAAGCGAAGTAAAAGAAAAAACTGGTTATAGCGGTAAGAAATGGGACAACACAATTAAAGCTATGACTGCTAAAAGCATCGTAAAGGTTAGTAAAACGGATGAAGGCTTGTTTATAGAAATCAACTAATAAATATAGTAATCCTAGAGAATATTATATTATTAATACCAAAACAGGTTATCCTTTGGACAACCTGTTTTTTTATTTAATCTACTCTCTATGACTTAATAGATACTACAGTAAAAAACAGAACCTTATACCTCGCTCACTTCTTCTTCAGTATAATTTTCAACTACAAAAACACCCCAATCTGCAATTGTGTGTAATAACGGAATTAGTGTTTTTCCAAAATCAGTTAATGAATATTCTACTTTTAAAGGTGGTTTTGTGGTATACACCTTTCGTTGAATTACACCATCTTCTTCTAAATCCTTTAGTTGCAAACTAAGAGTTCTTTCGGTTACCCCATCAATTTTTTTTCTTAATTCACTATATCGCAAAGGCTTATCTATTAAATAATACAAAATAACGGTTTTCCATTTACCGCCAATAATTCCCATTGTAACACTTGTACAACAAGGATATTCTTTTCCGTTTACTTTATACATACTCATAAAATTTAGTTAAAAATTAAACTATACTTTTTAACCGTTCTTGCACAGCAAATAAACTATAATTAGTTTTGTAGCTATAAAAAGGATAGTTTAATTTAAAAACAAAAATATGAGTTTTATTCAATCTATGCAACACCGTTATACAACTAAACTGTATGACAACACAAAAAAAATAAATCCTAAAAAAATCGAAGAGCTAAAAGAGATTTTAAGGCTAAGTCCTTCTTCTATAAATAGCCAGCCTTGGAAATTTTCGTTTATATCTGATAAAGAGACTAAAAACGAACTCGCAAAAGCCTCTTTTTTTAATGATAAAAAGATTCTTAATTGTGACACAGTAGTTGTATTTAGTAGAATAGATAGCACAGAATTATTTGAAGATCAAATTGCAGAAACACTACCCCAAGGTGCTGTTGATTACTATAATCAGGTTTTAAAGCCAAATCCTGATGAACAAATAAAAAGATGGTTTGACAAACAAGTTTACTTGGCATTAGGTGTATTTTTAAGTGCTTGTGCAGAGATGGAAATTGACTCTACCCCAATGGAGGGCATTGAGCCTGAGAAATACAATAAAATATTAGGGTTAAAAGGTTATCATACACTAGTAGCTGTTGCTATTGGGTATAGAGATACTGAAGATTCTAACCAAGTTGATAAAAACCCTAAAGCGAGGATAGCAAAAAACAAAATAATATATTCAATATAAGTAACTATGTCAAATCAACAATTAACAATCGTAGCCAAAATTTTAGCTAAAGAAGAAAAAAGAGAACTCGTGAAAACCGAGTTGCTAAAATTAATTGAAGTTACAAAAGCAGAAGAAGGATGTATAAATTATAATTTACATCAAGATAATGAAAATAAGAACTTATTTCTATTCTATGAAAATTGGGCAAATAAAGAATTATGGCAAAAACATATGAATACCCCACATTTAGCAGACTATATAAAAGCAACAGAAGGTGCTGTACTAGAGTTTACTATAAATGAAATGACGCTAATAAATTGAAAAACGTTTTTAGAAAAAAAGACATCAATTTCATAGATTTATACTACAACTAGTGTTCTTTTAATGAAATTGGTGCCTTTAATTATTTATAAACTATAATTAAGATTAACTGACCATCGATAATTAGCCTCAACTTTACCACCTGTAAGGTTTTGACTTATAGGTACCATAGCATTAAGCCCTACCGAGAAACTACCATAGCCTGCCTCTACCCCTGCTTTACCAAAAAGTATATCGCCTTTGGTATTGGGCAACTCTTCTCCAAATTGCTTGTTAGCGGCATAATCTTCTCCTGCCAAGCCTAGCTGTGGCACTAGCGTATATTTTGGCTGCTCTATTACATAAAACAACGTAGTAGCATAGTTCCATTGGTTACCAAACTGATAGTTATCACTATTCTCTGTTTTAATAGAATAATTTAGCATTGTGTTTAAACCTAGTTTTTTACGTTTCAAAACATACTCAGCTGCCAACACATAATCCCAACTACCTGTACCTAACTGAAAACTCGGGTTTACACTACCATTATTAGCTCCGTTATATTCGCCCGTAGGCATTTTAAGCCCTCCTCCTGCTTGTAACGTATGATTGTAAACCGTAGAGTCCTTTTGAGTTCTATATACCGTGTACAAGCCTAGTATGGTAATATCACCCAGTCCGTTTATCTCTTGGTGCCCTGTAGAAAGTTCTCTAGTATGAAAATGGTAAGGCACTTGTGCTGATATCTGAAACTTTTCAGAGAGCGGAATGCGCGCCCAAAGTTGCATGGTATTAAAGTTCTCATCTACCCATGGAGAGTTATTAAAAACCCCATCGCGACTAGTATAACTTTGATAAAAATAACGCACTCCAACAAAGTTTTGATTTAGCATAGAGCTAAACCCCATACCCCCACCACTTGCTGAGCAACC
This sequence comes from Flavobacterium arcticum, assembly GCF_003344925.1. Taxonomy (NCBI): domain Bacteria; kingdom Pseudomonadati; phylum Bacteroidota; class Flavobacteriia; order Flavobacteriales; family Flavobacteriaceae; genus Flavobacterium; species Flavobacterium arcticum. The sequence continues at coordinate 202,013 of NZ_CP031188.1, forward strand.
ACAAGCATCGCAATCATCAAAGAGGTCTAAGTATTGCTTAAAATTAGGTGGTGGTGTATTGGCACTCATAAACTGAGAAACCAATATTATAAATAGTATAATATATTTTTTCATTACAAATTATGTTTGATAATAAAACAGTGGGTTATTAATAAACTCTTCATCAGTAAGTGTTTTTAAAAAAGCAATAAGTGCTTCTTTTTCTTCATCTGATAGTGATATACCCAATGTTCCGTTATTGTTAAGTATCGGATCAAGTGTTTCGGAATGCACTACTCCCATATCATAAAAATTAAGTACTGATTGTAATGAACCAAAACGTCCATCGTGCATATATGGTGCTGTAAGCTCTACATTACGCAAGCTAGGTACTTTAAATTTGTATCTATCTGTTGCAAAGCCCGTAACAGTTTCACGACCTAAATCGTTAAGGTTAGGGTTGGGAGGTAATCCATTATTACGAAAAGTACTATCGGTAAATAAATCGGTAATATGACAGGAAGCACACTTCTGCTGAAAAACATCCATCCCAAACAACTCTTGCTCATTAAGATCTCCGCCTAGTTCATTACGCACATATTTATCATAGCGCGAATCCGCCGAAACCATCATTGTCATAAACTGCCCTAAAGCTTTCAGTATATTACCAGATGTTATTTGCCCTCCTTCAAAAGCTTCATTAAATAACTTTACATATTCTTTATCCTGTATTAACTTAGTTGCAATATCTTCTAAATCTTCATCCATTTCTACAGGATTATGAATGGGTGCTATAGAGAGCATATCTATAGTATTAGAAGCTCCGTCATAAAAATATTCTGACTGAAATGCCATATTTTGCACTGCAGGTGCATTACGTGTACCTTCTTGGTCATATATACCGTGGCTAAACGTATGCCCGTGGTGTGTAAATGCGGTTGCTTGTTCATGACAGAAAGAGCAAGAGATAGTATTATCGCCAGATAAACGACCATCATAAAATAGCTTTCTACCCAACTCAAATCCTTTTTGCGTAGGATAATTATGTTCTATATCCTGTGCTAAAGCAGGGAAGTTAGCAGGAACTTTAAAATCAAGTTTTTCATTAGCGGCTACAGGTTCATAACCCTCATCATTAGCACAAGACATGGCAAACAATGCCACGAGCACGACCGTAATAATTTTTTTCATATATAAAATATTTAAACCTGCCCATACAAGGGCAGGTTTGTTCTTAAAAAAAATTATTCGTCGTGGCTACCCGTACCATTATGAACGTGGTCTACCGTAAACATTTTTAGCGAATTACCTGCAATAGTAATTAAGTTTTCGCCACCCATTATTGCAGTTGCTGTACCTGCTTGGTTAATGTTATCATACAGAGAGATTTTAGCATCACCATCAAGCAATACATTAGCATCAACTTTAAAGTGTATACTTGGTGTTTCTGTTTGTCTTACACGTGCCGTAGTAGGCAGCGTTAAAGTAACTTCTCTATAGTTATCTGTAGCTGTATTACTACCTTGGTGTACTTGGTATGCTAGCGCCTCTGTGTTATGTGATGAAGTGTAAGTCCCTTCAAAATTAATAAATCGATAACCTGTACTCCATGTCCATGTTAAATCATTGGCAGCAGCTAAATCCCAAAAACTTTGTTGCGCTGTTTCGCCTTGTAAATAACGCTGAGCATCTACTCCGATACCAAATTTTATAGTTTTATAGTCTCCTGCTGGGAAATTTTCTAAATGAATAGTTTTAAGTCCGTTTTCTTCGCTTACTACAAAGTAGCTTTCTTCTTTAGGGTAAGTAAATTCGTTACCATCGGAATCAGTAAGTACAAAGTTGCTCACGATATAATTAAAACGATTTATCGTTAAGCTTTCATTATTAGAATTAGTGTAGGTGTTTCCTAAAATAAGAGCATCGCCTGCCACACCGTTATCAAAGTAAAGTTCTACTTCACCATAAGTACCGCCTATTACTTCGGTAGTATCATCATCATTACTACATGAAAGGGTACAGAAAGCTAGTGCTGACAATGCAGCGAATTTTATATATTGAAATTTCATTTTGTTTTTTTATTATTTAAGTTAATTTAAAATATGAGGTATGATACTTTTATAAAGGCACAACATTAAGTTGCCCAATATAAAAATGCGCACACAATTACTGCAAAACACTAAATGTATTTTGCGAAAAAATAAAGGTTAACTTAAATAAAAATGGGAGGGTGAAAAACGGATACTACAGCCAAGTGTGAATAGAAATTAGCGTATGCCGTTGACTGAACATAATCAGTAGCAGAGAAGTCGCTTTTAAAAGTAAAAGCAAAAACCGGTTGATAAAAAAGCACTTCTGTTTCGTGGTGTAGTGATTTTTTTTCAGATATCGGTGTTTCTTCCTCTGATGCTTTGGCAAGCTCTTTCATTAAGTGACATTTACCATTACATTTAAGTTCTGGTTCTGCCTTATTCTCACATAATTCATTGGCTATATAATCATAATTAACAATGTAGTCAAAAACTGGTAAAACCGGCTTTAACAACAATAATAACGCGACTATGAACAATGCTTTTTTCACTTTGCAAAAGTACTTCACAAAAGTTTTTAAAAAAAATAATATTTCATAAATTAAACCTTATTACTTATATGACGTCTTATACTTATAAACTTTAAAACAATAATATTATGAGAACATGGATTTTAGCAGCAGTTATGATGATGGGATTATCTGCAATAGCACAACCTGGAGATTCTAGAAGAGAAAAAAAACTAACTCCTGAACAAAGAGTAGAGTTACAAACAAAAAAAATGACCCTAGAGTTAGACCTTACTGAAAAACAACAAAAAGAAGTGAAGCAACTGCTTACTAAAAAGAGTAACGATCGTGAAGAACTTATGGAAGAACGCAAAGCAAAAAAAGAAGAAGGTGAAAGACTTACATCAGATGAGCGTTTTGCAATGCAGAGTACTATGCTTGACGAAAAAATTGCTATGAAAAAAGAGATGAAAAAGATACTTACTCCTGAGCAATTTGAAAAATTTGAAGAGATAGGCGAAAAGAAACAAGAAAAAATAACAAAAAGAAGTAAAAATCTTAAAAAGCACGATAGAGAGTAATTTTTTAATGTTAAAGTTTTGTGTTGTTTCAAAATTTAATTAGATTTGGTTTCATAAACACTAAACAAATATTAGTTACTATGAAAAAAATAATTGCTCTTTTTGCCATGATGCTGGCTTTTGGCTATACTGCCAATGCACAACAGAGAAAAGCTACAGCTGCTGTACAACAGACAAGTGTAGATGAAACTGCTATCAAACAAGCTGGAACAAAAGATGTTAAAGCATTAGCTGAGTTTATAGAACTTAGTGCCGATGAAAAAACAGCTTTTCAAGGTCTTTTTGAATACAAGCACCGTACTCTTGCTGATAAAAACTTAAGTCAAGAACGTAAAGACATTCTTGCTGAGCAGATTAAATTAAAAATTGAAGCAACTATATCTAGCGATAGAGTTGAGAAATTAAACAAGAATCCTAAGTTAATGAATATACTTACTCATTAATAGTTAATAGATCAATAATTAAAAAGCTCCCAATTGGGAGCTTTTTTTATTTAAGGTTGTTAGCTACTTTACCAACAGCTTCTATAGTATAATCAATATCCTCATAAGTGAGGGCATCGGTAATAAACCATGTTTCGTATGCCGATGGTGCAATATAAACACCTTCTTGTAAAAGACCGTGAAAGAACTTTTTAAAGGTTTCGTTATCTCCATTAGCTGCGGTACTAAAATCGGTTACAGGAGTTGCATCAAAATGAACTGATATCATAGAACCTACTCTATTAATAGTATAAACTACACCCGTAGTATCAAGCTTTTCTCTAATACCTTTCTCTAAATAAGTTGTTTTTTCGTCAAGCCTTTGGTATATGGCACTATCAGTGTTTAAAGCTTTCAACATTTCAAGTCCAGCAGCCATTGCTAACGGATTACCTGATAATGTACCCGCTTGATAAACGGGTCCTGACGGTGCGAGATAATCCATTATTTCGTGACGTCCTGCAAAGGCCCCTACAGGAAGTCCTCCTCCTATAACTTTTCCAAAGGTTACAATATCGGCTTTTACGCCAAATAATTCCTGCGCTCCGCCTTTTGCTAAACGGAAACCTGTCATTACCTCATCAAATATTAATAAAGTACCGTTAGCGTCGCAGAGGCTGCGTAGCCCTTCTAAAAAACCTTTACTAGGAGGAATACAACCCATATTACCCGCAACAGGTTCTATAATAATAGCTGCAACACTATTAGGATTTGCTTTAAATAGTGCTGCTACATTATCTAAGTCGTTATACTTAGCTAGTAGTGTATCTTGTGCTGTACCTTGTGTTACACCAGGGCTATTTGGTGTACCGAAAGTAACTGCTCCACTACCCGCTTGTATTAGGAATGAGTCTGAATGACCATGATAGCAACCTGCAAATTTTATTATTTTATCGCGCTTTGTATAGCCTCGTGCCAAACGTACTGCACTCATACAAGCCTCTGTACCTGAATTTACAAATCGAATTTTATCTATATTTGGTACCATTGCTACGGCAAGCGTTGCAATTTCGGTTTCTAAAGCTGTAGGTGCTCCAAAAGATGTACCTTTCTTAGCACGCTCTATAACAGCATTTACAACAGGCCCATAGGCGTGCCCTAATATCATAGGCCCCCATGAGTTAATGTAATCTATTAATCTATTATCATCTTCATCATAAAGATAAGGACCTTTAGCTTCTTTTATAAAAATTGGGGTTCCGCCTACGGCTTTAAATGCACGTACAGGAGAGTTAACACCGCCAGGAATTACCTGAGATGCTTCGGCAAACAGGCGACTACTTCTTTGATATAACATTTTATTTTACTTTTAATACTTGACCTATAGAAAGGGCATTACTATTTAGACCATTAAGCTGTTTAAGCTCATCTACGCTCAAATTGTGTTTTCGTGATATGGAGTATAGTGTATCGCCTTTTTCTACCCTGTGTGAACCTGCTCCCACAGATGTATTTTCGGCTACTTGATTATCATTATTACTTGGTTTAGGTGTATAATTGTTACCTAATACTTCAGCGTCATACCTATCAAGTTCATAGCGTTCTATAATTGATATTAGCTTATTAGGATATTTAGGGTCAGTAGCATAACCCGCTGCTTTAAGCCCACGCGCCCATGCTTTATAATCGTCTTTATCCAATTTAAACAAGGATGCATACCTGCCTCGTGTAGTTAAAAATAGCGAATGATCATTATACGATTCGGCAGGGTCATTATATTTTCTGAAACATTCTTGCTCTGCATCATCATCATGATACACTGCTTCGCCTTCCCAACCTGTATGACATTTAATACCAAAGTGATTATTAGCGGTAACACATAGTGTACCTCTACCTGCGCCAGATTCTAATACACCTTGTGCCAATGTAATACTAGCAGGTATACCATGATTACGCATATTACTTTGGGCTATATCCTTAAAATCATATATATATTGTTTTACAACATCGGCATATACTACTGTTTTTGATGTTGATTCAAGTACTTCCGATTGTTTCTTGTTACTATTGTCTTTATTACTTGTTACCGCACTGCGTTTAGTTGCTACTTTACTTTTTCGTGAGGTACGTGTTTTGGCAGTGCCGCTTTTCTTTCTACTGGTGTAAGACGAACCACAACTAACCATTAAACTTAAAACTATAAGTGCTAAAATCTTTTTTATCATTTATCTCTGGTTTTAATTAGAGGGAGTTTCTTTCTTGTTAACTCCCTGTTCATTCCTGAAATTCCTTGCAACCCTCCTGTGTGAATTAATAAAACTTCGGCATTATCAGGAAAAAAATTGTTGTTAATTAAATCTATAACGCCAAAAACCATCTTTCCTGTATACACAGGGTCTAGTGAAATGTCTGTTTTTTGAAAAAAATCATTTATAAAGCCTACTAATTCGGTATTTACTTTACCATAACCACCAAAATGATAATCTTCAATAAGCTGCCAGTTATCCTGTTGCGCAAATTTAATAATATCTACCGATAATCCTGCATTTTTAAGAGCTGGAAATCCTATAACTTTTTGATGTGGTAATGCTGTATTAATAATCCCAGAGATAGTGCCTCCTGTACCTACCGCACAAGCTATATGAGTAAAATTATTATCAGTTGCTGTTAATATTTCTTCGCAACCTTTTATGGCTAATTGATTAGTACCTCCTTCGGGGACAAGATAAAAATCGCCAAACATCTGCTTGAGCGATTTTATATACTCTGGGTTAGTTTTGTCTCTGTAATCTTCGCGACTTATAAAGTGAAATTGCATACCGCACTCTCTTGAAAAACACAATGTAGGGTTATCGTTTATTTTATCTTCAATCTCTTCACCCCTTATTACGCCTATGGTTTTAATGCCATACTCTTTTCCTGCAGCAGCTGTAGCAGCTATATGGTTAGAATATGCTCCTCCAAATGTAAGCAACTGCGTTGCATGTTGCTTTTGTGCTTCGAGTATATTGTATTTTAGTTTCCTAAATTTATTACCTGAAATGTGAGGGTGTAACAAATCTTCTCGCTTTATAGTGAGTTTTATGTTTTTAGGAAAGTTTAGAGGTATGGGCTGGTTCATTTTTATACTATTCTAAAACAACAAAAGTACTATAATAACCCTTTATGCATTTTTATTTAGAGTGTAAAGATTATATCACTCATAGAAAAATAATCTAAAACCATAGTTTTCACTCAATATATAAACAAGTAGAAAAACAGTATGTACGCAAAAACGCTCGGTTACCATCCGAGCGTTTTCAAAATTACCAACTAAAAAAACATCATGAAATATTATCTATAATGAAAGGCTATTTGTCCTATTTGCCCTATTATTTTTAACGAATCTTTAAACGATAGCTTAGAACCATCGGCATGAATCCAACGATTAAGAGGTTTTTCGCAAAGCATTGCTTGTGCCTCCTTAAGCCCATATATATTTCTCATTCTCATAAAAATCTCAACATCAAAAAGCCATTTGGTTAAAAACTTTTTTTGGAAAGTTTCTTCAACCACTTTTCTGGTCATAATTTTAGCTCCACATTGGGTATCTCTAAACTCCATACCCAATGTTTTCCTGATTATGAAATTTATACTCATGCTAATTACTTTACGTGCTGACTCTTTTGTAATATCGGCACCTATGCGTGAAATTCGAGAACCACTTACTACTTGATAGTCTGAGTTTGAAATTGTTTTTACCAAATCCTGAAAATCAGCAAAATCTGTAGAAAGATCGGCATCTAGAAAACCTATATAGTCAAACTGGCTTTGTTCTGCAAGATGTAGCATACCAAGTCTTACCGCCTCTGCTTTACCGCCATTCTTCTCACAGTCATATATGCTTATGTGATCTTCATTACCTTTTCGTAATTCTTTAAGCACTTCTAGTGTATTATCTTTACTACCATCATTTACAAAACATAAATGATACCCTAAATTTTTATTTACAAATCGTTTAAAATCATCTCCCAACAAACGCTCTTCCTCATTATAGCATGGTATAACCACACCTATACATGTTTCTTGTATAAATTTTTCTTTTGTATCAGCACGCTTTATATTACTACCACCACCTATTAATCTTTTTACACGAATAGCAATCTCGTTAAGACTTAATGGCTTTTTCATGTAATCGTTAGCGCCAAGTTCAAAGCCTCTTTCTATAATTTCTTCATCAAGGTTACCTGATAATATCATTATAGGGGTAGCATCTTTTCTTATATTTCTTAAATAATTAATAAGATCTAATCCTGGTGCTTTTTCATCAAATGTAATATTCATATACCCTTTTTCATCTTCGGGAGCAGAAGGCATATTCATATCTGCAATTAATAAATCTGGAGCAAAATCATCAAACTTTGTTACGGCATCAATTATATTATTAGCTCTTTCTACTTCATACCCTTGATCAGTAAGGGCTTTTTCTAAAGACAGAAGTACTAATTCTTGGTCATCTACAATTAAAATTTTCATGGTTGGTATTTTTTAGTTATGATTTCTGATGCAAATATACACTGAATAACAAGTAGTTAATCTCAAATTTAGACTATAACCTGTTTTATGTCGATGAATGGTCATATTCTTTAGACGTATCATTTTATGTTAACATCTTATATTTGTTATCTTTACTCTATACGATAATTGCAACGTGAAAGAAACCACTAATAAATATTTACTTTCGGCTCTCTTAATAGGGGTTATCTTCCATTCTGTATTGATACTCTTTACATTAGAGAATACATATGATGCGCTAATACATATGTTTTTTGCCAACCATTATGCCAATAGCTGGTGGGAACCATGGAGCTATAGTTGGTATACGGGCTTTACAGTAATGGGCTATCCGCCCTTAGCACATCAAGCTATTGCCTTATTTTCTTACATAGGTGGGTTAAAATTTGGCTTGTTTAGCGTTGCTATTATAGGAGTAATACTATTTATTACTGGTGCGTTTAGATTTACATTACTCCTTACTGGAAATAGAACTGTTGCTGGATATGCATCTATAATAGCAGTATTCTCCTCCTCTTTTGTCGAAACACTACATATATTTGGGCAATTGCCCAGTATTATAGGCATATCGGTACTCATGCACGCCATGCCCGAAATTTATCTTTGGCTGCGCTCAGGTAGAAAGCGATATTTGTTTACATCGCTCTCTCTTATAGCAGTAACGGTTACATCGCATCATGTCACCCCTATATTTGGGATGATATTTTTTATATTTCCGCTTATTGGAATGGCAGTAATGGACGGCGCACGCGATAAAGTAAACAGTTATAAAGAAGTTACTCTTAGATTATTTTTTAAAAGCCTCTTTGGTTCTTTAAAGCGTATTATACTATTTGGCGGAAGCTCTCTATTTTTAATCGTATTTTGTATTTTACCGTATTGGGTAAACTCTAAAAAAAACCCGATTACCCAAGTACCCATACCGCATGGCAGTCGTGATAACTTTATAGAGGTAACCTCATCGGGGTTAATGTTTTTTATTATCCCTTGGGGTATTATACTATTCTTGTTACCCTATATTTTTTATAGGTACTTTAGTAAACGATATATCTTTTTTGGGCTATCTCTAGCATTACTTACCGTATTAGGTACAGGAGGAACTACCCCAATACCACTAAAAATATTAGGTGAAACCGCTTTTAATATACTTACACTAGACCGCTTTACCCTATGGGGCTCTATTATGAGCCTACCCATGATGGGTGAGTTTGTATATCGCCTCTCTGAAGGCGATCTTAAAGAGACCTTGCAAAAACGTTTCGGTACACTATACCACCGCATTGTAGGAGGCTTATTTGCAGGAGCTTTCCTTTTTATGGCATTTTTTACAGTAAGTCTTGGCTATTTCCGACCGTTTCAGCCACAAAAAATAAATATGCTGCCCATAGTTAATTTCCTGAGCCAAGACCAGCATGATAAGTGGCGATTTTTACCATTGGGCTTTGGCGACCAAATGGCATATTTATCTACCCAAACCAATGCCATGACGGTAGATGGTAACTACCACTCGGCAAGACGATTGCCCGAGCTGACATCGCGCGCAGTAGAACGATTAGAAAATTCTAAATTTAGAGGCCTGGAAGGTATTGGCTCATTACAGCAATTTTTAACCGTACCCGAAAAGTATAACTTGAAGTATGTTTTCTCTAACGATAAATTTTATGACCCTATACTCTACTTTTGCGGATGGCATAGACTTAGCCAACTTGAAAACGGGCTTATGGTGTGGGAAAAACTAAATGTACAACCCCTGCCCAAAACACTCCCAAAAGATGAAGTTCCTGTATATTTAAAGCTCATGTGGGGCATTATACCCTTACTCACTGTGGTTATTGCCTTTTTCTTGAATATTCAATTAATATGGCTACAGGCTTTAAAAACACGAATACTCCCCCAGCCTGCTTTTTTTAAGTATAGTGTGTCTTACAATATTTTCTCTAAACCTTTACTATGGATTAATAAATTATGGATAGTAATAGTCCTAATTATTACGGGTATAAGTCTTTACTTTATATACCTGCACAATGCATCGCAAGTTAGTGCTAAAAATGTAGTAAAGGCATATTATGACGCATTAGACTTTAAAGAGTTCAATAAAGCATATTCGTATATTGTACCCGATGAAAATTACCCTGTTTCACAGTTCTTACTAGAATTTTCAGTATCTGATGGGATATTAAACTCGTATGGCAAAATTGATGGCATTACCATAGAAATGATAGAGTCTAGTAGTAAAAAAGTAAAACTTAAAGCCAAAATAAAATGGATAACCCCTCTCGAAATAATTAATACTGAGAATATTCATTCTGTCGAAAAAATAAAAGGAAAGTGGTATATAGTACCTAATAAAAAAGACCCCGATATTCCGCCAGATCAGTTTATAAGTGATAATAAAACGTTGTACTACAAGCAAGGAAGACGACGAGTAACCACACAGCAAACGCATCATGAAGATGTTTTGAAACAGCCTGAACTCGAAATACTTTCGGCTAAACTGATACAATATAATAATGAGTACATGATTATAGGCGAAATACAGAATATTGATAATATACCTGCCGACGTGGTACTGAAAGCTACATTATATGATAAATACAATAATAAAGTAGCTACATTTAATGCTAAAAATGTGATTAAGCATAAATTATTACCTAAAGAAGTTACAGGCTTTAAAGTCAACTTTGAAGATATAGCTTGGATTGATAAAACATCTGTTAAACCCGAAACGTTTAATCCTGATGAGTATGCTCCTGCTACTATTGATAGTGTACCACAAAGTTTTAATATACAGAGTGCAGGTAATGTGGCTACTAAAGACCTTTATACTGATGTGAGTATTACCAACTTAAAAATTACGGATAACAAACTTACAGGAACATTATATAACTTCGGGTTGCAAGAGGTAACAGTACCCGAGTTACTTGTTTCGTACTATAATGAAAATAAGGAACTGATATATATTGATCATTTTTATATTGAAGAAGGTGTACGTATACAGCGCAAGCAACATTTTACCTACCCTTTACTAGACCTTACTGATACGACCATATTAAACGAATCGTTAGAAAAATGTTTTGTAAATGGTTTACAAAATAAAGAATTGGCAAATACTATTGTTCCCGATAGAATTAATGAACATCAAAAAATAGGATTGCAAAAGGTAGATGGTAAAGGCTATTCGTACATAAAAACAGAGTTAAACAACTTTATCGGCAACCCCAGATAATGAGAAAGAAACTATACATAACATTTTTTTTAGTAGGCTGCTGTGTCTTACTGCTCTCTTTTATAAATAAGAGAGAAAAAAATAATGTCACTACTTTCTCATTACTTACTCAACAAAAAACGTATAAAGCAGGTAGCCCAATAATGCTTACATTCAAATCATCATCTAATGTAGTAACTTCGTTATTACTAAAATCATCATACGGAAGCGTTTTGCTAAATGCAACAAAAAGTAATGACACACTCAACTATATAGTCCCTAAATTCTATATCCAAAAGGCAGGATATATATCGTGGGTGCTTATAGGGAATGATAAGCACATACATAAAGGTAATTTTGATATTATTCCTGAAGATGATATACGTATAGAAAATTATTTAGGACCACGGAGTATGCCTGCCGGAGATGGTCATTATACTATGATGGTGAGTATACCGACTGACCGTTATGACAACCCAAAACCCGATGACACTCCTACTATCATAAAAACACAATTTTTAGAAAATATTACAGAGCAAAGCATACCTACTAAAGATTTTATAAGTTGGAAACGCATCTACTCGCCCGAAAAAGCAGGAAAGATAATTACATCGGTAGCGTGTATGGGTAAAGAAACTAAGGAAACCGAAACAGATGTATATGCCACCATACCCACCAACTTTACAATTGATTACACCAGAAATCACGCCTTTTCCGATGGTAATCAAGCTACTACACTAACCTCTTCAATTATAAAAGATAAATTTGGTAACACGGTAGGCGATGGCACGATGGTTACTTATATAGCTACTACTACCGAAAATGCTGTTTTAAAAACATACGGGAATACCGTGCAAGGTATTGCACAAGCAGATATACTAAGCCCTGAACACGCCGATGTTTATACCGTGAAAGCTTACATAAACGGTATGGCAGAAAGTAATACCGTAAATATAAAATATAAACAGGTAAAGACCTCGATAGACTATACCTTATCTGACGATAAACGTACTGTTACAGTAGGAGCTATTAATAGTTTTATGAACCAAATTGCTCCCGATGGTACAACGGTAACACTACAGGTATATCATAAAGGTAAGCTCGTAGACAGTAGTAACGAATATACCCGCAAGGGTATGGCAGCGTTTACACTATCGGAAGAAGTGTATAAAGAGAAAGAATACAGTTTTGCCATTACCGCTTTAGGAAATACAGTCACAACGGAAATAATACATTACAATGCAGGTAAATAATAAAAACATATATAAAATACTATTGCTCGCCTCTTTTGTAGGGATTAATATACTTCTACTTTTTGGTTTGAGTAATATACTGGGCTACCTGAACACAGGCGCAGAAAGAACCTCGATGCTACACTTGGAAAAAGAAACGGTAAATACTTATTTGCCTAAAGTAAAATGGACAAGCCTTGAGAACCCTGGACGTAAGATGGAGCAACAAACCCTCTCTGAAATAGAGAAAGACTATCTTTTTGCATGGCACATTAGGAATAATGCTTTTAAGACAAATAGTAAAGAAGGCATTGCCGATTTTTACACCGATAGTTCGCGAGTAAACCTCTATAAAATTATAGACCATAACACAAAACAAAATACTACAATAGAGAGTACTACCATCGCTCACAACCCTAAGCTGGAGTTTTATAGTGCTGATGGGCAACTGGTGGTATTTACCGATAAAAATGTAGTGGAATATCAAAATATATTTCAGGAAAAGAAATTAATTTCATCTATAAAAGACACGGCTACTTACAAAGTATTGATGCTACTAGAAGATGGCTTTTGGCGCATACGCCATATAAAGCGTATAGACAAAGAAACCGTGACAGATAACGCAGCTATTGCTAAGCCAATATATACGGTATCAGGTAAAAAAATACTAAATAACAATAATGAGTTTACCATTAAAGGAATAAACTATTACCCTAAAAATTCGCCATGGGATATGTATGGCGAAAAGTTTAATACTGATACCATAGCCCAAGACTTTGATATTATTAAAAATGCTGGACTAAATACCATACGTATTTTTGTGCCTTATGAAGCTTTTGGAAAAGCAGATATCATCCCTGAAAAGATAGAGAAGCTAGAAAAAGTATTAGACTTAGCTGAAGAACAACAACTAGCAGTAGTAGTTACTCTATTCGATTTTTATGGTGATTATTCTATAGAAAGCTGGACACTTACCCATCGTCATGCCGAAAAAATTATAACCACATTTAAAGACCATAAAGCAATATTGGCTTGGGATATAAAAAATGAACCCGATCTTGATTTTGAAAGCAGAGGGCAAAATAATGTTTTAGCATGGTTAAAAAATATAATTCCGTTAGTAAAACAATGGGATGCTAATCACTTAGTAACTATAGGCTGGTCGAATACGGATGATGCTATACGCCTTAATGACTTGGTCGATTTTGTTTCCTACCATTACTACCAGGATATTAAGTATTTTTCTGATAAACAAGATGTGTTGCAAGATGCAACCAAAAAGCCTGTTATATTACAAGAGTTTGGAGTATCATCTTATAACGGGTTTTGGAATTGGTTTGGTAAAGATGAAGATGACCAAGCCGAATTCCATAAAAAAATGCAAGCTATTTTTAAAGAAAAACAACTTGCATTTATATCCTGGACGCTTTATGACTTTGGTAGCGTACCCACTGCTGTAGTAGGAAAAAAACCATGGGTAAGAAACAAACAAAAAGAGTTCGGGTTTATAGATGTTAAAGGCAATAAAAAACCTTCTTACTTACATATCACTTACTAATTCTTTCTCCATTTTATTGCCTTGTAACGCTTTAAACTGTTGCAAATACATAGCTGCTATTTTATCCATAGATAGTGCCTGTGCAGCATTATAGTTTGCCATAGCAATTTCCTGTCTATAAGTATCATTTGTTAATATACTTCCTATTGCTAAGGCTAATGATGCAGTATTATCAGGATTAAAGAACTCCCCTCTGTAACCTTCATCTTTAACAAGGTGTGCAAGGTCACCAAGATCTGGCATTACTACTGCTTTACCATAGCTACCTGCCTGATGCAGCACCCCTGAGCTACCTGTAGTTGCTGTATAAGGAAATACTACCACTGTGCTCTCTGTAAAAATACGCTCTACATCATGCTCTTCTACATAACCTGTAAATACAAGTCCTTTTACATCGCTATATTTTTGCTTTACACTTTCTAGATATCCTGGTGTGTTAGGACTATCGGTACCAGCTATAACTATTTCTATATCATTCATGCCTTGGGCACGCAATATTTTGGCAGCCTCAATCATTATTTCAACTTTTTTGTAGGTTCCGAACTTACCGAAAGCCATTATTTTTTTAGGCCCTTCCGGTAACGTAAAATTTGGGGCTTTTACAGTTTCGAAAGAGCCATGTGGAATTAAAACCACGTTATTCGATTTATATTTTTCATTTAGTATTGTTACATATTTTGTAATAGTAACTGCCACAACGTTGGCCTTAAGGATACAACGTGTTATAGATGAGCCTATAAATGAATATATTTTTTTCAGGAACTTATTGTTTGAAAAACCTGCTTCTTCAAGATCTACCGTTTCCATTATATTGTGTAATAACACTACGGTTTTAAAACCTGCAAAACGTAATAACATTGGTAATAATAGCCCTAAAGCTGCTGGTATTTTTTTATCTCCAAATTTCACAAATTGTAGGTTAAAAAGTATAGCATCGGGCTTTTCTGATAGTACTGCTCTAAAAACAGATACTATGGTCTTATAACTATTAAATGACCAGCATTCTTTTACCTTTACTTTATCACTATTCTCAAAATCGAGTTCTTTAGGAGCTTTTGTTTTATCGGTAAGTAAAACCAGCTCACTAACCTCTTCTTCATTTACAAAATTCTTTACCAAGTGATAACCATATTCATTTAGCGTCACTTTACTTGGCGGAAACGATGTTACTACTGCTACTTTCATAATTGGTAATTTTTTAAGTTTGTTAGGTCAAATTTAATTCACCTATAGAGTGTTATGGGTGTATTTTCGATGAGTGGAAGTTTAGTTAAGGTGAGTGTTCTTTTTACCGTGATAAAAGAAAAAACATAACTGAAATAAAAAAAGGATAAGCATAGCCATAATCTGAACTTGTACTACTTGCTCTAAACTATCGTGAAAAAACACAATAAGCCCTATTTGGGTTAAGCCCAGTAAACCTGATACTACTACAGGGAAATATTGCCCTATAGAAAGGAAGTAATAAGCAAAAATATTAGCTATTGCAAAAACTGAAGTTGCCAGTGCATACTGCCATAATAAAGGTGCTATAGCAATATAATCGTTACCAAACATAAGTTGCACAACTAGTGTAGGGAATAAAAATGCTCCTAGCACTATAACTGTTGACAGCACTGTTATATAACCCACATATTTTAACAAAATGGGTTTTGTATCAACTCCTTCTTTCTTTAAGCGTATTACTTTAGGGAGTAATAGCATTACAAACATCCAAGCTACAAAATAGACTACTCTGCCTATGAGTGCCAGCGAAGCATATAATCCTGCCTCTTCACTCTCAAAATAATGTTTGACTAATAGTATATCGCTATTATTTATTATTATCTGTGTAAGTTCATAAAAAGCTGTAAGTACAAAAAAAGTGACTATTGGTTTTGTATCCAGTTTTTCAGCTTGTGCTATTGTTGTGTTTATAATCACTCTTCGCTTAAAAGGAATAAGTCCGAAAAACAGGGATAATAAAATACCTACCGAAACCAGTACAGAGGTGTTTATAAAACTGGCAGCAAATAGTAGCGCTAATGTAATAAAGAGCCTACTAATCATTTCTGCCTGATAGGTTATTGATAATTTTTTCAAATCATCTTTTCCCTGATACCCTCCTCTGTTTATACTCATAATAAAGTAGATAGGGAGTCCCGCCCCAAATATGATAAACATTAAAGAGCTTTTTGTATTAAAAACAGTTTGTAAATACTGCGATGATACCGCTATGGCTATCCCTGCCAGCGTACCTATTATAATTGCTCTTTTCGACATCCATCGCATAAATAAGGTAAACTTACTTTCGTGGAATAGTACTGCATATTTTGCCGTTACTATTTGAAATGTCATACCTATAAACGATACTATAAGCAAAAACGTGATAAGTACAGCAGCATCGGCAAATGCGGCAGGACCTAATATACGCCCCAATAGTAAATTATATAAGTAGTTACCGCCATTCACTACAAGTATAGTTAACATGAATGACTGCTCTTTAGTAAGGTTTCGCAATGTTGGTAAAAAGGTTTGAATAGCTTTCATCACAGAAATGTTTTAGTTTGGATTTTATACTGCAAATATCCAATAGACAACTATTATTCTGTAATATCTTCGTTAAAAGCCATTTAACTATAGATGAGCTGCTTATAACTATAGGTAAGAGTATGTAACAACTTAAAGCATAAAAATACTGAGATACACCGCTAAATAGTTCGCTTTTTAGCAGCAAACACTCAAGTTTAGGAAAAATTAATCTCGTGGTTTCTATCAAACACAGCTTATATCTGCCGAACGGCACTTTACTGTAGATGAAATATTCGCACTTTGTGAGTAAATTGCAATAGTTAAAAAGTAAGAAATCCAACTACTATGAAATATTTAATAAACATATACACTTTAATTGCTTTTATGTACTGCTATACTATAGGAGCACAAAATATGCAGGAAGGGTTTACCAATCTTGAAAAAGGTGAATTTGCAAAAGCAGAAGTATTCTTTAAAGAAGTATTAAAAACATATCCTGACAATAAAACAGCCAATTTGTGCTATGCTCGTGCTTTAGGGTTAAATAACGACCCCGAGAAAGCAAATGAGTTATTTAGTGATATGCTAGAACAATATCCAGGCGACTTTGAAATAGAACTTAACTATGCCGAGTCTTTACTCTGGAATAAAAACTATACCGATGCTAAAAGTTATTATTACACACTGGTAACACAGCACCCCGAGAGCTTCCCTGCATTGTTAGGTTATGCTAATACATTATCTAACTTAAAAGAGTATCCTGAAGCTTTAGACTATGTGAATCGTGCCTTAACAGTATCACCAAAGAACCCTAATGCAATGGTTTCTAGAAAATACATTAGATTAGGCTATGCTGCAAAGATGGTGCAGATGCGCGATTATGAAAGCGCTATAAATTTACTCGATGATAATCTTGTCGATTTTCCTAATGATAAAGACACACTACTTAATAAGGCTAATATATACCTTATTACAAAAGAAGGTGACAAAGCCAAAGCAGCTTACCAACAAATGGCTACTAATACAGCCGATAGTATAGTGGCTTTTAGCGGATATGCGCTGGCAGACCATATAGACACTAATGATAAAAAAGCAATGCTATGGGCTATAAAAGCTGTAGCACTAGCACAAAAACACGGTGATGAAAAATTGATAAAACAAACAAATGAACGCTATATACAAGCATTGATATGGAATAGAGAATATAAAGCTGCAGAGGAAGCTATTGCAACAGAAAAATTAAAATATCCTAATGATAATGGTATGTTAGCCCTATCGGCAACACTAGGCATGTATAGAAGTGATTTTAAAGAAAGTATTGCTGATTATCAAAACATATTGGTTAATGATTCGCTTTCCTTTGATGGTAACCTAGGTATTGCCAATGCTCACTTTGCTGATGGCGATCCTGATAATGCTTATATAGCCGTAAATAAAACATTAGATATTTTTGAAAGTCAAAAAGATGCAGTAACATTTTTAGAAAAATTAAATATTATATACTCTCCTTACATAGAAGAAAAAGCAGGATACTCGTATGATAATGGCGATAACAAAGCTTATTTTAGTACTACTAGCCTACATTTCCCGTTAAGCACCAAATGGTCGGCTGCGGTACATTATCGCTACAGGAAAACAGAAAATAACATAACAGGACGCAGTGCCGAATCTAATGATGCTAAAGGAGCTGTACACTACCAGTTTCACCCAAAGGTTAGCTTTAATGCTGTATTGGGTACAACATCGGTAAGTTCATTTAATAATAGTTACAGCCAAGTACTTGTAGAAGCCTTTTTTAAAGCAAAACCTTTTAAACTGCAAGACTTAGAGGCAGGTTATAAAAGAGATGTTCAGAACTTTAATGCCGATCTTACTGACCAAGAAATTACCGCTGATAATTTATACATGAACTATAACATTAGTACTAATTTTAAGTTAGGATGGTTTACTCAGTATTTTTTCACAACACAATCTGATGGTAACCAGCGTAATTTATTATTCACGTCATTGTACTACAGTTTTTTCTCTCAACCAGTATTAAAAGGTGGTATTAACTATCAGTATATTTCGTTTAAAGAAAGAGTACCTGAAATTTACTTTAGCCCAAAACGATTTAATCTTGCTGAGGTGTTTGTAGATTTCTTAAAAGATGAACAAGCCGCAGAAAATAAAAGTATTTATTACGGACTAAATGTTGCTGCAGGATACCAATATATAGAGAAAGATGAAAAGCAAGGAACTTATAGATTACAAGCAAAACTAGGCTATAAATTTTCTAGCAGATTAGTTGCCGATATATATGGGCTCCATAGTAACATTGCTTCGGCAACAGCAGCAGGCTTTACCTATACTGAGTTCGGGTTTCGATTAAAATGGAATATAACTGGAACCCCTTTATTTAAAACTATAAAAGAGTAGTTGTTTTATAAGAAAATTACTCGAAAAACTACTCAACGCCATTAATTAACCATTCGTCGACAGCTGGCGTTATATCGTCGATAAACAATACCCCAAAAAATATGTGTACTGTACCTTTACATTTGATTAAATCCACCCTTATGTCAACATCGTTAAATATATTATTAATAGAGGATGATGCTATCGAAGTGATGAAATTCAATCGAGTTCTAAAGAACATGGAATCGAATCATAAAATAGTTGAAGCCAATAATGGAGAAGAAGCATTAGTAATACTTCGAGAACAGCTTATTGTACCAGATATTATAGTGCTTGACCTTAACATGCCTAAAATTAACGGAATAGAGTTTTTAACTATTCTTAAACAAGATGATGTGCTTAAATACATTCCTGCAATCATATTAACAACATCAGATAATCATAAAGACTTAATGGAGTGCTACAAAATAGGCATCGCGGGTTATATAATAAAACCCCTTAAGTACGAAGATTATGTAAATCGCATAAAAAAATTAATTGACTACTGGAGTAACAATGAGTTAATTTCTCAGTAATTAAACAACTATAAATATTACAATGTACGGAATCACTTATAAATCTATAAAAGAATATATAGTTAATAGCTATGGTATCGCAAAATGGGAAACAATAGAGAAAGATGGTAATATCACCATAGATTTTTCTTTAATGGAACAGCCCTATAGTGATGCTACTAATTATAAACTTGCTGTATTAACAACAAAACATACAGGCAAACCTTTAGAAGAGGTTCTTTTTGATTTCGGAGAGTATATTATTAAAGCTACTAGTGAAAACTATAGTGTATTTATGGAATCTAGAGGTAATAACTTAAGGAATTATTTAATTAACCTGCCTAACTTTCATAATAGGATAATGCTAATATATCCTGAACTTACGCCACCTGAATTTAGGGTTAGCAGTATCGAAAATAACTGTATACTTTTACATTATATTTCTACTACACCAGGAATGTTATTTTTCATAAAAGGGTATCTTACTGGGTTAATGAATATTTTTAAAGAAAACCCTAATGTAGAAGTTATTACCCCAGAAGACAAAACAGATAAAGAATCTATTTTCAAAATATGTTGGTAATATGCAATTATATAACTTTACCTTTAACGAAGAAAGCTTTAATAAAATATTCCCCTTCTATATATTATTAGATAATAACTTAGTAATACGCTCGTACGGAAAAAGTATTCAAAACGTATATCCTTCTTTAAAAAAAGATGAAAAATTATCTCAATTTTTTCACTCAAAACGACCGTTTTCAGAGAGCATAACTATAGAGGTAATAGCTGATAATTTAAACCAACTTGTAATTTTAGAATATGTAGGTAATGCAGAGTCTTTAATGCGAGGGCAATTTGAGGCTATGGATGATATGTATGTATTTGTAGGTTCACCATGGTTAACATCTATAGAAGATGTAAAAAAAAGAAACCTTACCATATTTGATTTTGCTAACTACGACCCTCAACTTGATTTACTGCAAATATTAAAAAAGCAGGAAATTACTACTCACGAACTTAAAGATTTACTTGCTATTAATACAGCTCAAAAAGAAGAGCTAAAAAAAGATAGAGTAGAGCTTAACAGGTTATCACTTGTAGCAAGTGCTAATAAAAATGCTATTGTTTTTACATACCCTAATGCCGAAATTTTTTGGTGTAATGACGCCTATCTTGCTATAACAGGGTTTAGTAAAGAAGAAATAATAGGTAAAAGCCCTATAGAGGTAGGCAAAAGTGATGCTATAGATAAAGAAGCTCTAGATAAAATGAGTGAGCTGTTCTATAAAGGAGAAGCGTTTGATGTAGAAATTGCACACGGACGCAAAGATGGTACTTACTTTTGGTCAAAAACAAAAGGACAGCCTATATATGATGACGATGGAAAATTACTACAATATTTTGCAGTAATAGAAGACATGACTAAAGAGAAAGAACGAGAAGAACAGCTTATATTACTTTCTCTTATTGCCGAAAAGAACATTAATGCCGTAGTAATATGCGATAACGATGGTAGAATTGAATGGGTAAACTCTAGCTTTACTAAAATATCTGAGTATAGTATTGAAGAACTTATAGGGAAAAAACCAGGACATTTATTACAGGGACCAAAAACTGATCCCGAAACAATAAAATATCTTGCAATGCAAATACAAAAGGCAGAGCCTTTTAACTGCGAAATTATTAACTATACTAAAAGTGGCAAAGAATATTGGATAAAAATACAAGGACAAGCATTATATAATAAATTTGGAGAAATATCGCGGTATTTTGCCATAGAGGAAGACATTACTGAAAAAAAGATAATGGAAACTCAAAAAGAAGAATTGCTTGCTAGTCTAGAAAAGAGTAATAATGAACTAGAAGATTATGCTCAAATAGTATCGCATGATTTAAAATCGCCATTAAGAAGTATAAACTCACTTATAGCATGGGTAAGAGAAGATAATATTGATAAATTATCTGAAGAAACAGAGCAGTACCTTAGCATGATTGAAGGTAAGATTGAAAAAATGGATCACCTTATACAAGGAATACTTACCTACTCTAAAATTGATACGGTAAATATGCGTTCAGAAAGTGTAAATACTTATGACATTGTAAATAGTATTATAAGTATTATTGATATCCCTACGCATATAAAAGTTTCTATTCAAGACACATTACCTGTTATAAATGCTGATAAATACAGAATACAACAGCTTTTTCAAAACCTTATAGGTAATGCTGTAAACTATATTGACAAGCCCGAAGGAATAGTAGAAATTGGTGTTAAGGAGCATAAAGACTATAACACCTTTTTTGTTAAAGATAATGGTCCTGGTATAGCTAAAGAGAATCAGGAAAAAATATTTAAAATATTCCAATCACTTACTAATAGTGAGAAATCGACAGGTATAGGTCTTTGTATTGTAAAAAAAATTACTGAAAAATATAATGGTTCAATTTGGCTAGAAAGCGAAGTTGGTACAGGAACCACATTTTATATAAAAATTCCTAAACAATAATGTTATGAAAATTGTACAAGCCTATAAATTAGCTAATAAAGAATGGAACTATCATAACGAAAAACAACTACTAAACAACCCGCTTGTTTTAGTATTTGGTAACCGATTATTGTTAGAAGACAAAGCTATACTTGCAGATATAAGAAAAGAGTTCCCGTATGAGCATATTGTTTTTGGCTCTACAGCAGGCGAAATTATAGATATAACTGTAGTAGAAGAATCTATAACCGTACTTGCTATAGAACTTGAAAAAAGTAGTTTCGTTATAAAAAGAGATAATATACTAGATCACGACAAAAGTACGTTAGCATTGGGTACATCATTGAGTGCTAAAATGCCAAAAGAAAACCTTAAACATTTATTTATTGTATCTGAAGGAAGTTTTATGAGCGGTACATCGCTAATAAAAGGAGTTCAAAATGGGTTTGATGAAAGTATACCCATGACGGGGGGACTATGTGGTGATGACTCAAGATTTGAAAAAACATTAGCATCATATAAAGAAGATCCTAAAGAAGGTGAAATAATACTCATTGGATTTTACGGAGAATCGTTAGAAATTAGCTTTGCTAGCCATGGAGGATGGTTAGGCTTTGGTCCTGAAAGGATAATAACAAAATCAGATGGTAATATACTGTATGAAATAGATGATCAACCAGCATTGGAGCTTTATAAAAAATACCTTGGAGGCAAAGTAGAAAAACTTGCAGAATCTACTCTTTTTTACCCTCTTAACGTTATAGCCCCAGGAAGAAAAGATGCTGTTGTGCGTACTGTATTATCTATAGACGAAGAAAAACAATCTATGACGTTTGCCGATGATGTGCCCGAAAATTCGCGAGTACAACTAATGATGGCATCTGCCGATGGTATTTCTCAAGGAGCACACAATGCTACAAAATTAGCTTTGCAAAACCGTAATAATAAACCTCAACTTGTAATACCTGTAAGCTGTATTGGTCGTAAATTGGTGCTAGGTCAGCGTATGGAAGAAGAGGCTGAATTAATACGAGAACTTGTAGGTGAAGGTACTGCCATATCAGGCTTTTACTCTTATGGAGAAATTGCTCCATTTTATGGCAATACATCCTGCGAATTTCATAATCAAACTATGACACTAACCCTAATTAGTGAATAAATGAATTCTTTACTAAAAAGACAAATAAAAAAGTATCTTGATACCGAAAGGCATCAAGACCACGACTATAATGATGTTTTTTTAGCAGCCGTTAATGATTCTTATATTAATTTTGAAGCACAAATAGTTATGTTGCAAAGAGCTATGAGAATTAGCTCAGAAGAACTTTTTGAAGCCAATAAAAAACTAAGAGAAGAAGCAAAAAGCCTTAAAGAAATAAACAAAAATCTTGAGTTTATATTGAGCTCCATGAGTCCTGAAGGCAACGACAAGCCTAATGAAGGATTTAATGCTACCGAATATATTAAAAAACAATCGGCAGAGATTATTGAAATAAACAGACAACGAGAAGAGTTACTTAAAAACTTAGAGACTCAAAACCAAGAGCTTAATGAATATGCTCATGTAGTATCACATGATTTAAAATCGCCATTAAGAAATGTAAACACTCTAATAAACTGGATGTTAGAAGATGATGGCGCAACATTAACCGATGAAAGCAAAAAATCATTAGGTCTTGTTTTATTTAATGTTGAGAAAATGGACTTAACTATTAAGGGTATTCTCGATTACTCATCGATAGATAAACTAGAATATGAAAACCGAAATATTAATTTTAATATTTTAATTTCCGAAATATTACGGACAACTATTCTACCAGGAAACATTAGTCTTAAAATAGACAATAAACTGCCTAGTATGTATGGTAATTATGCACGTTTTAAACAATTATTCCAGAACCTTATAGACAATGCCATTAGGTATAATGATAAAGATGAAGGACTAATAAATATTGGCTGCAGGCATAAGGATGATGAAATTGAGTTTTATATAAAAGACAATGGAGAGGGAATAAACGAAGCTTATTTTGATAAAATATTTAATGTATTTACAAAATTAAGCAGTGAAAATCATTCTTCTGGAATGGGATTATCAATCGCAAAAAAAATTGTTTCATTCTATGGAGGCGAAATATGGCTAAAAAGCACCCCTACAGAAGGAACAACTTTTTTCTTTACACTAAAAAAAAATGGAACAACCTAACCTTAACTATATAAATGAATTAGCAGGCGACGATGTAGCTTTTAAAGCTAAATTATGTGCTACTGTAAAAAAAGAATTACCATTAGAAATCGCAGAGTATCAAAATGAAATAGAAAACGGTAATTACATAGAGGCGGCAAACCTTGTACATAAGCTGAAACATAAAATAAGTGTTATGGGAATGGAAAAAAGTTATTATCTTGCTGAAGAGTTTGAGAATAACCTTAAAAACCATTCGGCACAATTACAATCGGATTTTGAAAACATACTTCTGATAATGCAAAATTTCGCCAATGGTTTGTAAACAGTGTACTGTATATGAACTGTATAATAATAGACGACGAAGCTATGGCAAGGGCAATTATAGCCCAAATGATATCTAAAGACCCATCGCTTGTATTAGCAGCAGAATTTTCTAATGCAATAGAAGCAATAAAATATCTTAATGGTAATAGTGAAAATATAGACCTTATTTTTTTAGATATTCACATGCCAGGTTTTACAGGGTTTGATTTTATTCAAACCATAAAAACCCCACCAGCAGTAATACTTATAACATCTGATAAAAACTTTGCAATAGAGGCATTTGAATATGAATGTATTGTAGATTATCTTGTAAAACCACTAACAGAAGATCGTTTTTTAAAAGCAGTGCGTAAAGCTCATGCTAAAAAACAAGACTTGCAGCAGGTAGCTACTACTGCACCGTCATCTGTAGAGCAAGAAAAACCTGTTGATACCACAACAGAGTTTTATGTAAATATAGACCGAAGACTCATTAAAATTGATGTAGCATCTATAAATCTCGTAGAGGCAAAAGGCGATTACATACAAATTAAAACCGAAACCAAAAACTACACTGTACACTCTACCCTAAAAAAAATAGAAGAGAAATTACCCACATCACTCTTTTTAAAAGTACACCGTACCTACATTATTAATATCAAAAAGATAATTGATATTGAGGACAATAGTGTATTGATTGCCAAAGATGTAATACCTGTAAGCAGAGCTAATAGACCTGAATTAATGAAGAGGTTAAACATGCTGTAAATCAGCTTATCGACACATAACTGCTTTTCAACACACTAACAATCAAGATAAACGAAAGTATACAATATACACCCTTGTAAGTACTTAAATTTGCTTCATAAACAAAAATTAAATGATTATGAGACAATTACTATTACTTACAACACTATTGCTAAATACCATCCTCTTTGCTCAAGATTATCAATTTTTAGGAAATTATAACGGTCAAGGAGTTCCTGCATATTTAGAACAACCTGGCGATGTGGTTACACAAGCTACTTTAGATCTAGTTAGTAACTCTATACCCGAAGGATTTCCTGTACCTGTTTATAACCCTCAATATATATCTGCTGGGTATGATACTGATCTTATTATTGATGCCAGTGCGGCAGTATGGGTAACTTTTGTACAAGAAGGTGCCGGATATAGAAATATACTTGGTTTTTACACTTACGATATTAACAACCCACCTACAAGTACACCACAACCAGAAGATATTACTATAGTATTCCCTAATATATCTGCCTCTGGTTCTGGCGGAGGACTATTAGCTGGTGATAAGGTAAAAATTGGCGATTTTGAAGCTGGAACAGGAGTTGGTTGGGTACTTTTAGCTAACGGCTGGAACGGATCTGTTACAAGCGGACAATGGCAGTTGTTTTCTAATCCTGATTTTAACCCAGAAGCTGATGAAGATTTAAGAAACCATAACGTGTTACTTGCCGATCCTGATAACGAAAGACTAATTCTTGGTTTTGAAGATATAAGAAGAGATTACTCTTCATGTGATAACGATTTTAACGATGCCGTATTCTATATCACATCAAACCCTTATACTGCTATGCGAGTAGCTAATGTTGCAGATGTAAGTACCGCTGCAGATGTGTCTTCGGGTAATGATGGCGGGTTAGAAAGTAATGGTGACCTTGCAAGACTTATAGCCAAACGTAATTTTAAAAGAGTACAAACAAACAGTTTTTTAAATAAAAAATCGCTTCAATCTCCTTTTACAATATCTAATATGGGGATGAAAAGCACAATGACAACTATAGAGAGTTTATTTCCTGATACAGGAATGTTTGGTAACGAAACTGCTTTTATTTCTAGCCCTGAAGACTTAATAGGTATTACAAATGCAGATGAGATATTTTCTATAGATTATTATAATGGTAGCGAAAGAGTTGCTGCTGCATTAGCTACAAAAACTACAGATGCTGTTTATGACCACTCTAAAGTAATATGCGACAGGCTTAATGGTTCATCATTAGAAGATGTAAGAACAATAAAGCTACAGGGACATGAAATAATAATGGTAAAATTAAAAAGAGCCAATGGTATTATAGAGTATGCACTTAGTTTTTCTATAGAAGAAAATGCTTCTCAAAATATTTTACACAGTTACTGGAATATTGCACAATATCCTACTGCTAACTATACTAACTTCCAGTTTTGGGGTGCTAATATGGGGCAAGTATGTAGTGTAGCGAACCATGTATTAAATCAATTAGAAGATGAAAACCCTGTAATAGCTACCGAAATGGAGGATAGAATACCATCGGTATTTGTAAAAAACGGAGTATATAGAAACGGAATGCTTACTCTTGAAATTGTAAATAAAACAATGGCATCTACACTAACTTTTGAAGGGAACAAGAAAGTTACTGAACTAGCCGATACCGAAAACTTTACTGAAGAAATTACTCTAAATACTGACTTTAATCAAACAATACAGGTAAATACTAATGGTATATTTGATATTGGGTTCTCTATAAATGCAAACACCTCTGTAAGAAATGATGGATTATATATGGCAGATGGACCTTGGGGGGTGGATTATAACGAAACTGAAGCATCAGTATCAGCATTTAATGTAGAGCCATACATTGCAAATACTGAAACAGAAAATGGCGTTTATAATATAGAAAGAGATGCAACAGTATCAGGAACACTATATGGTACAGTAAACCTTTTTAGAAACATACTTGCCGGTGAGCTTACATTTGATGCATCAGAATATGAAGCTGTAAACTTTAACTATCAAAGCTCGCACGCTATAGAGGTAGTAATGGTAACCGAAGGACTGAGTGACTGGAATAACCGTTTAAGGTTTCAAATTCCTGCTAACCAAAACATGACAGAATACAGCATCACACTAAGTAGTTTTTCTAACGGTACAGAAAGTTATGAAGGTGGTAACATAAAAGAGTTTGTTTTCTCTATCATTGGTAACTATACTTCATTTGAGCCTTTTACTGCTAGTGTATCTGCTCTTAGATTAGGAACACAGGCAGCACTTAATACAAATACATTTGAAGCACTATCTACTACTAAAATGTTTAACTACCCTAATCCTTTCTCTGGGAACACAACTATTGTGCTACCACAGCAAACAAGCAAAGCTAATGTGCAACTGGTAGATATGACAGGAAGAGTTGTAATGAATAACAACTATACTGTTTCTAGCAATAATGAGATAGCGGTAACAGCCGACGGATTACCAAAAGGAATATATATTATGATGGTAACAACAGAAGAGAACAAGACCTACCAAACACGATGTGCGGTACAATAAAGAATTAGTAGTAATATACAACTTAGGGAAAACACAGCTACTAAACCCTGACCGGGAAAGGATATATATTCTTTCTCGGTTTTTTATTTACATAAAAGTGTAAAAGCCCAGTTTTTTACGGATAATAATTACAAATACAGTATTTACATAAATGTTAGTGACTAAACTTGCTGTCGCAGCTCCCTCTATACCATAAGTAGGAATAAGGAAGATATTAAGTACTACATTGACCACAAAACCCGAAAAGAAAATTACACTAACGCTCTTCTGA
Organism: Flavobacterium arcticum; assembly: GCF_003344925.1. Taxonomy (NCBI): domain Bacteria; kingdom Pseudomonadati; phylum Bacteroidota; class Flavobacteriia; order Flavobacteriales; family Flavobacteriaceae; genus Flavobacterium; species Flavobacterium arcticum. The sequence continues at coordinate 230,112 of NZ_CP031188.1, forward strand.
TTGTTAGTCATATTTAGTATTTGGTCTACATTTCCTGTCATAGCATTATACAAACCACCAAGGGTAATAAGTATTAAAGTAACACCTCCTAGCCCAGCATGATCATCAAACACACTAAGTATTATATCTCTAAAAAAAATAAGCCCGAAAGCTAACGGTAATGTTAATATTATAACAAGCTGTGTAGAACGATTTATTACCTTTCGCATCTCCAATACATTTTTTTGATGGTACAGTTCTGATACTTTGGGTAGTATTACAGCATTCATAGATACCACAAAAAAGAGTGACAAATAGCCTACTTTAAAAGCTGTATTATAAATACCTATCTGAGCTTCGGTTTCAAAACGCCCTAGCATTAGCATATCTGTCCAGTTTAACAATAGTAGAAAAATACCGCTCATCATCATCGGGAACGATTTCTTAAAAATATCACGTTTTGTTATATCAGGATAAATAACTTTAGATCTCTTACCGAAAATATAAATAAGCCCAAGAAGAAGTGTAAGCAGGTAAGCCCCTATATAGGCATAAAAGGTAAAATAATCACCTATATCATTGTAGTACAAAAACAATAATGCGGTTATAAAAAATACATTAGGCAAAATGAATATTGAAAGCCCATAAAATATAAACTTCTTTATTGCCATAAAATAGTAACAAATAATTTCGTGAACTATCATACAGGGTGTGCCTAGAGCAATAATAAGGATGTAATTGTACATATATTCTTTCTCAAAAATATATGACGAGATAAAACCTGCTCCTACCGAAAAAAGTAAGATAGGAACTAAAGATGACAGTAGTACTAGTTTTATTGATTTTACTAATAACCCCTTTGATTCCTCTGTATTCTTAAATGCTCCAGAAAAACTTACAAAAGCATTGGGTAAACCTAATGCAAAAAACATAGCAGCTATTTGCATAACAGTAAGCGCTAGCGAATATCTACCCCAAACCGTTTCGCCATAGTAATTGGTCATAAACCACATGACTATAAAACTAAAAAGCATAGCGATCATTCGGAATAAAAAGTTTACACCTCCCTTAGAAAGTACATAGTGCAAAGCCTCTTTATCAGCAAGTAGTTTTTTTATCATGATTATATTTCCGCTTTCAGTTCGTTAACTATTCCCTCCCAGTCTTGTAAGGGCGACATAGTTTCTATATGCATATGTGTAGCAACTGATGGCATAGGCGAAAGACATAATAATTTATTAAAAAAGAAAGACTTACCATATAAGTTATTACTCAGGTAGCGGTCATTAGCCTTATTTGCTGACTTCCATAAAGTTCTTCTTTTTCTTTTTACATCTTTTACCTGCATCAAGAATGTAAAAGTAGTATCATATACCTGCCTCCAGTGGCTATTGGTAGTATGAAATATAAAATCACGATTACTATACTCCTGTTCATAACGATCAGGGTAGTCCGTAGGAAAAACAACAATATTAGGTTTTGTAAAAAATCTAGGTATAGAAAATAACTTTATTTTTCGTTTTCTTAAAAGCTGTTTTATTTTTATGCTACTAGGCTGTATAGTCTCTTTTTCAGAAATAAGCGTTACTATTTTTTGCATCGCATCTTTAGTATGCAAGTAGTCATCTTCACAAAAATAAACCCACTCATCATCATTAAATCGTTCGGCTATTTTAATAGTTTCTCTTATCGAATTATCATTCCCAAATACACCTTCTACAAACTCTATATCAAAGTTTAAAAAAAAGGCTTTCATCTCTGGCGAAAGGTTATCACCAAGTACTACAATATGATAATTAAACCCCTGTAAAGCATTATGTAGACTCTTGAAACACAATTTTATAAGAGTCTTTTTATCAAGATTAAAAGGTCTTGGTGCATTATGAACTGCATTGACCAAATCGCATGATCTAAAAATAATATTTATCTTGGGGTTTGCTCCTGCTACGTTCATATCAATTTTTAACTCTTAAAGAAATATATCTAAAAATAATAAAGACGTAAAATTAGTCTAAAAAACACAATATGAAAATTTAAGGTTACAACTGTTATGTAAAAGTATATAATGAAACTTTTATTGTAGATACTATTAAACGTAATAGTAAGGTATATCTGTTTATAATTAATCTCTTTTGACCATAAACAGGTTCTAAAAAAATTGTAAATTAACACTCTAAAAGATATGCATGTCTAATATTAATTTAATCATAGAAGAGCGTCCTAGCAATATAGGAAATTTTCTAGTTGGCAGATTACTACCCTTTAGAGAAAAACGAATGGTGGGTCCTTTTGCTTTTATAGACCACATGGGACCAGTAGCACTTAACGACCATGAAAATCTTGATGTAGGACCACACCCACATATAGGGCTCTCTACCCTTACCTACTTGTTTGAAGGTAGCATTATGCACCGTGATAGTTTGGGTACAGTAGTAGAAATTAAGCCTGGACAAGTAAACTGGATGACAGCAGGTAATGGTATAGTACACTCTGAGCGAACACCTGATTATCTCAGAACTTCCGAAAAAATGCTACACGGTTTACAAATATGGGTAGCACTACCCAAACATCTAGAAAACATAGCCCCCTCTTTTACCCATATAGATGAAGATGAAATGCCCGTATGGGATATTAATGGTATAAAAGCAAAACTTATTGCAGGAGAAGCTTTCGGAAAAAAATCGCCCGTACCTGTATATAGTCCTCTTTATTTTATCGAGCTAAAAAGCACCGATAAAACAACAATAAGCATTGGTAATGAACTATATGGCGAAAGCGCAATCTACATACTAGATGGTAGTATAAAAATTGAAGGCGCTACTTTTTCTCCAAAACAGTTATTAGTCGCTAAAGAAACATCTCTTTGTGAGTTTACAATGAATGAAAACACCATTATATACATTTTTGGTGGCGAACCTTTTGCTGAACCTAGACATATATATTGGAATTTTGTCGCCTCTACAAGAGCGGCCATAGAAGAAGCTAAAGAACGGTGGGTAGCTCAAAAATTCCCAACCATACCTAATGAAACAGGATATGTACCGCTACCAGAACAAAACACAAACTTTAAACTAAAAAATTAAATTATATGACTATTGAACATTTTGATGATGGAAAAAAAGGCTCTTTTAAAGCTACAGATGGAGAAACAGAAGCAGGATTAATGACCTATGTGTGGGCAGGAGAAGAAAAATTTATTATAGAGCATACTGTTGGGAATCCAGCTTTTAAAGGAATAGGCATGAAACTACTTGACAAAGCAGTAGCTTTTGCACGCGAAAAAGGAGTAAAAATAATTCCGTTATGCCCGTTTGCTAAAAAAATGTTCGACCGTAAAGAAGAAATACGAGATGTACTTGCATAACAGCTATAGTAGCCAATACATTAAAAACCATACAAAAGAAAAGCACAGTCAATTTGACTGCGCTTTTCTTTTGTATATTACACTTTACTTTATAACAGGCTTCTTGGCATCTGTCCATGCATCTATACCGCCATCAAGCTCTACGATGCTATTAAATCCTTTCTCTTTCATAATCTTAACTGCCTCAGCACTCCTCCCCCCTACTTTACAATATACATAAACAGGCTTTTCCTTGTCTAACTCTTCTATACGCTGTTCAAAATCTTTATCATACAAATGTATATTAACCGCCTCTTTAAGATGTCCTCTTTGATATTCTTCGGTAGTGCGCACATCTACTACCTGACCTTTATGTTCTGCCATTTTTTCATAAAAAACAGTAGGTTTTACAAGGGTTACACTTTGCTTTCTCGGTTCATTACAAGACACTATTATTAATAATAATGTAAAGAAGTATATTATTTTTTTCATGACTATAATTATTAGGTACTAAGGTATAAAAAACAATGAAAAACGGTAGTATGACAATTATCATTTTTTTACGGTCTATGTACTACTATTTTTGAACATTGAAAATAGTACTGTTATGGAAAATTCGATTATACAAAAATATAATGTACCTGGACCTCGCTACACAAGCTATCCTACTGTACCGTATTGGGAAGAAGATTCTTTTACAACTGGGCAGTGGATACAAACCATGCAACAGGCTTTTAATGAAAGTAATGCTACCGAAGGTATTAGCCTATACATACACCTACCATTCTGTGAGAGTATGTGTACTTTTTGTGGATGTAATAAACGTATAACTAAACGTCATGACGTAGAAGAGGTATATATAAATGCAGTACTAAAAGAATGGGCATTATATTGCGAAATGTTACCCGAAACACCAAAAATAAAAGAATTGCATCTTGGGGGTGGCACACCTACTTTTTTTAGCCCTGATAATCTAGAAAAGCTAATTGCAGGCATTTTAAAACATAGTAAAAAAGCTGAGGGATATGAATTTAGTTTTGAAGGACACCCCAACAATACTACTAGAGAGCATTTACAAAGATTATACGACTTAGGTTTTCGCAGGGTTAGTTTTGGCGTACAGGATTATAACGAAACCGTTCAGAGGGCTATACATAGACTACAATCGTTTCATAATGTGGCAAAAGTAACTTTTTGGGCAAAAGAAATAGGTTACACCTCTATAAGCCATGATTTAGTATTTGGGTTACCTTTCCAAACTGTAGAAAACATTACTGATACTATAGAAAAAACAAAATCGTTAGACCCCGACAGAATATCATTTTACAGTTATGCACACGTGCCTTGGATAAAAGGCAACGGACAACGCGGTTTTGATGAAAGTAACTTACCTAAAGATGAAGAGAAACGAATGCTGTATGAAGAAGGTAAAAAATTACTAGCTCAAAAAGGATTTCATGAAATAGGAATGGATCACTTCGCTTTAGAAACCGACAGTATGCATGAAGCTTTTACAAAAGGTAAACTGCACCGTAACTTTATGGGGTATAGTGCCAGTAAAACACAACTAATGATAGGTTTAGGTGTATCGTCTATAAGTGATAGCTGGTATAGTTTTGCGCAAAATGAAAAAAACTTAGAAGATTATTACCATAAACTAGAGATGAATGAGCTACCTGTATTTAGAGGACATTTACTTACCGATGAAGATCTTGTAATACGCAAACATATACTAAATCTAATGTGTAGCTTTAAAACATCATGGCAAGAAGAGTCGCAATACTTTACCGAATTGCCCGAAGTATTACTAAGCCTTCATGAAATGGAAAATGATGAACTGCTTACTATAGGAAAAGATACCTTAACAGTAACCGAAAAAGGAAAAGCATTTGTAAGGAATATATGTATGGCATTTGACCTAAGACTAAAACGCAAAGCACCACAAACAAAACTGTTCTCGATGACAATATAAAAAATTATAGTCTATTCTTAATTCTTACTAAACATAAAAAAAGCCTCTAATTAATTAGAGGCTTTTTTTATTTATGGATTTATAAGTACACAGTCTGGATTGCTTTGTACAAAAAGACTAGCATCGGAAGGAGATATGAAAGGTATGCCAAGCCCAAGTCCTCTCACTATAAATAACATTCCTATAAAAACAGCTACATAAGGAACAAGACCAGAAACTTTATTACGCCAATGACCCGACATAAAACCCGATATATATACTACTGCGCTCATCATTGGTATAGTACCTGCGCCATAGAGTAACATATAACCTACACCTAATGTAGCATTTTGCATCGCAATAGCACCAAACAAAGCAGCATATACCATTCCGCAAGGCAAAAAGCCATTTAAAAGTCCTGTTATAAACAGTGCTTTATAGCTTCTTTTTTTAAACTGGTTACCTAGACTAGTTTTTACTTTAGCTATTAATCTATATACAGGTTTAGAAAAGTTGTAGCGCATAAATACTCTCTCAGGAATCATTGCAATACCTATCATTATAATCCCTGCAATTATAGATAATTGCTGTTGCATACCTGCCAAGTATAAACCTTTACCAATAATACCAAAAACAAGCCCCAAGCTACCATATGCAGTAAGCCTACCCAAATGGTATAACATTATTTGGAATGCTTTTTTTGCAGGGTTATTTCTATCTACAGGTAGCATCATGGCTATAGGACCACACATGCCTATACAATGTAAGCTAGAAAGTAAACCTAATATGAAAGCTGAATATAACATTTGTATATTATATAAGGTTTTACATTACAAAATCTATTCTATAGTAAGCATTGCACTATTTTGATAGCCTACATTACTATATTGCCATTCTATAGCAATGTCCCAACGACCGCCTGCCATATCACTTTTAGGTATGAGCAGATAAGGCACTGAAATTGAAATAGGAATCTCAAAATCCAGTTTTTGGTTAGACGGTCGGTATAAGGACACTTTACCTGTTATCTTGGAAGCATCAAAAGCTTCAGGAAAATTAATTTTTATAAATTCATCATCTTGTGCTACAGTAACTCTATCGTTCAAGTCAGCAGCATTTTGCTCTCTATCTAATTTTGCTTGTAATATGCGTTCTTGCTTATAATAGTCTTCTACAACAAGCTCGTTGTCATACTGATTATCTGTTTGAACTTTTATAACAAAAAATAATATAAAGCTGATAAAAAGCGTAAACGCAATAACAATTCCTGTTCCCCAATTTATCTTAATTTTCATAATGTTATCGTTTTAATTAAATGTGCGAGGTCCTAAAAAGTTTGTTGTTTCTGTTTCTATAAGCCTATCTCCATTATATACCTCAAGCGTAATTACTGTTTTATCCCCTTTTAAGAAAGCAGGATTTATTTCTATAAAAAGTGTGCCCTGCGCTAACCCTTCTTTAGGCACAGTAAATGTTTTATTACCTACCATTTTTATTTCACCATCTGGTTTTACCAGTTTAAAGTAAACATCATCAAAATCTTTAGTTGTCTTATTTACTATTTTATAAGTAAATACATTGCTTATATTCTCGCCTTTATGCTGATATAGTTGTCCTGGAAGTCGCAAAACTGTTGCCTCGACATCATTTCTTAAAAACAACATTCCAGAGAACACCCCAAACAAAATAAACAATACGGCTGTATAGCCTTTCATTCTGGCATTAAACTTAAATTTTTCTTTCTTGGTTATTTCATCTTCACTCGCATAGCGTATAAGTCCTTTAGGCAAACCTACTTTTTCCATTACAGTGTTGCACTCATCTATACAAGCAGTACAGTTAGTACATTCCAGTTGAGTACCATTCCTTATATCAATACCTGTAGGACACACGTGTACACATAATTTACAATCTATACAATCGCCTTTGCCAGTTGCTGCACGATCTTCGTTTTTAACAATTCTGCCACGCCCTGCTTCTGCTTCTCCTCTTACATGATCATAAGCTACAATAATCGATTTATTATCGAGTAATACTCCTTGCAGCCTACCATAAGGACAAGCAATGATGCAAACCTGCTCTCTAAACCAAGCGAAAATAAAATAGAAAACACCTGTAAATATCAATAAAGCTATTATATTACCCCAGTGCTCTGTAGGACCATCTTCTACCATTGCTATGAGTTTATCACTACCTACAAGATAAGCAAGAAACACATTGGCTATACCAAATGAGATGACAAAGAATATACTCCATTTTAATGCCTTTTTTCTAATCTTAGTGGCATTCCACTCCATTTTTTCGAGCTTTATTTGTGCATTTCTGTCGCCTTCAATCCAGTATTCTATACGTCTAAAAACCATTTCTAGAAATATAGTTTGCGGACATATCCAACCACAAAATATACGCCCAAAGGCTACTGTAAATAAGGCTACGAATACCACCCCTATTATCATAGAGATAACAAAAAGGTGAAAATCTTGTGGCCAAAATGGAAATCCAAAAATATTAAACCTACGTTCCAATATGTTAAACATAAGGAACTGGTTACCGTTTATCTTAACAAAAGGGGCTAAAACTAAAAAGGTTAATAAAAAATAGCTAACCCATTTTCTGTACTTATAAAACTTTCCCGATGGCTTTTTAGGATAAAGCCAAGATCGTTTACCTTCTTCATCAATCGTGCCTATCGTGTCACGAAATCCCTCATCCATTTGTGCTGCCATTGTTATACAATTTTAGTTTAGTGCTACATCAGCACCTTGCTCAGTTTTAACTTCTTCTGTAGCATTAGTCTCTTCTGTATCTTCTTCAGTATTTTCTACACCTTCTTCTTTCCAAATTTCTCCATCAGGAGCTTTAGCATCTGCTGGGTTTGTACCTTGTAAAGAGAGTACATAACTTGCTACCAGTTGTATTTCAGATGGTTTTAGAGTACCTTTCCATGCCACCATACCCTTACCATCTCTACCGCCTTCTGAAATTGTGTGAAATACATTTTTAATACCTCCGCCTAGCACCCAGAACTCATCTGTAAGGTTAGGACCAATACCACCACCACCATCAGCTCTGTGACAAGCTGCACAGTTTGTTTCAAATATGGTTTTACCTTGTGCTAAGTCTCCAGCATCTGTAAGCAGTGTAACTGTATTGGCATCAACAAGATCTTTAGCAGTTTTTTTATACTCTTCTACAGCAAGTCTAGCTTCTGCCATTTCTGTTTCAAACTCTTCTTTTTGAGTATAATCGCCATAGATATGGAATCGTACTAAATAGATAACTGCAAATAGTACCGTACCATAAAAAAGGTACACCCACCATGGCGGTAACACATTATCGAGCTCTTTAATACCATCATAGTCATGATCTAATAAAAGAGCGCCTTCATCTTCTTCTTGTTTAGGTTTCCCGAAAAATATTTTTAATTTTTTATACCATTCGCTATCCTCTATCCCTTTAGCTTCTTCTTCTGCCAGTTTTTTCTTCTGCTCATCAGTAAGTATAGCATAGGTTATCTTATCCATAGCACTAATAACAATTTCTATAGCTATTTGTATGAATAGAAATACAAACAGGAATATTGATACCATTGGATATTTTAAGAATGCAGGTTTATCTCCTGAGTCTATAAAATATTCTAAAGCCAGAAATACCAAGGTAAAAAGAACAGGTACCCTTACATATACAGGAATTAATTTTTTCATGATTCCAGTTTTTTAATGGTTAAACTTTTGGTTATCATCTTTCTCGTCAGAAAAAGGTAAATGGTTCATCTCATCTATTTTTTCTTTTTTATAAGTAAACACCCAAGTGTATAGCCCTACAAAAAAGATAAAGAATATAAGTAGCGATATTATCGGATAAATCTCTATACCAGAGATAGTATCCATATTATGTTTTATAAACTTTAGCATAGCTCGTTATTTAGAATTATCATTATCAGTAGTTGTGTGTTTTATTTTAATATCTGTACCTAAGCGTTGCAGGTAAGCAATAAGCGCTGTGATTTCTCTCTCTTTCATTGGTACAAACTCTTCACCTCTTGCAATAGCAGCTTTTTTACTGTCTTCGTAGCTTTTTACAAAATCAGGATCGTTATGCAGGTTAGCTTCTATCTTGGCTGACTGTTCGTCGATAGATTTCAGAGCATTAGCAATATCCTCATCAGTATAAGGTACTCCAAGCTGTACCATTACTTCCATTTTCTTTTGAGTATCAGAGTAATCCATTTTCTCATTATCAAACAGCCATTTGTAACCTGGCATTATTGACCCAGCAGATGTACTTTGTGGATCCCACATGTGGTTAAAGTGCCAGTTATCGCTATACTTACCACCTATTCGCATTAAATCGGGACCTGTTCGTTTAGAGCCCCATAAGAATGGGTGATCGTATACATACTCTCCAGATTTAGAGTACTCTCCATAACGTTCTACTTCGCTTCTAAAAGGTCTGATCATTTGAGAGTGACAACCTACACAACCTTCTCTTATATATAAGTCGCGACCTTCAAGCTCTAGTGGTGTATAAGGCTTAACACTAGATATGGTTGGTATGTTAGATTTTACCATTATAGTAGGTACAATTTGTATAATACCTCCTATAAGTATAGCTATAGTAGCTAGTATAGTAAGCTGTATTGGTTTTCTTTCTAACCAAGGGTGGAATTTCTCTCCTTTAAGTCTTCTCTTACTTATTTTTTGTAATGCTGGAGCTTCGGCAAGTTCATCTTTTATGGCCTGACCTTGTCTTATAGTCATTATAATATTATATACTAATACAAATAATCCTATTATAAACAATGTACCTCCTATGGCACGCATCCAATACATTGGCATAATAGCGTGTACTGTTTCTAAAAAGTTACCATATACTAACGTTCCATCTGGGTTAAACTGTTTCCACATACTTGCTTGTGCAAATCCTGCCACATACATAGGTAATGCATAAAGTATAATACCTAGTGTACCTATCCAGAAATGAAAATTAGCTAACTTTATAGAGTATAAACTGGTTTTTGTCATTCGCGGTATTAACCAATATATCATACCAAAGGTTAAGAAACCATTCCAAGCCAATGCACCAACGTGTACGTGAGCAACAATCCAGTCGGTAAAGTGAGCAATAGAGTTCACATTTTTAAGTGAAAGCATAGGGCCTTCAAAAGTTGCCATACCATAACCCGTAATAGCTACTACAAAGAATTTTAAAACAGGGTCTGTTCGTACTTTATCCCAAGATCCTCTAAGCGTAAGCAGTCCGTTAATCATACCACCCCAAGATGGCGCCAAAAGCATTATAGAGAATGCTACTCCTAAGTTTTGTGCCCAGTCTGGTAAAGCAGAGTATAATAAATGGTGAGGTCCTGCCCATATATAAATAAATATTAGCGACCAAAAGTGAATAATAGAAAGCTTATATGAATATACTGGTCTATTAGCCGCCTTAGGCACAAAATAATACATAAGCCCTAAGAATGGTGTTGTAAGGAAAAACGCTACTGCATTATGCCCATACCACCACTGTACTAATGCATCTTGTACACCTGCATATACTGAGTAACTTTTCATTCCGCTTACAGGAATAGAAAGGCTATTAAATATATGTAGTACTGCTACCGTTACAAACGTAGCCAAGTAGAACCATATAGCGACATACATATGACGCTCTCTTCTTTTTAATATTGTACCTATCATGTTTACCCCAAAGGCTACCCATATAATAGCAATGGCAATATCTATAGGCCATTCTAACTCGGCATATTCTTTAGAAGAAGTATATCCTAACGGAAGTGATATAGCTGCGGCGACAATAATAAGCTGCCAACCCCAAAAGTTTACATTACTTAAAAAATCACTGTACATACGTGCTTTTAGCAAACGTTGTAAAGAATAATATACCCCTGCAAAAATAGCATTACCCACAAAGGCAAATATTACTGCATTAGTATGTAAAGGTCTTAACCTACCATAGCTAAGCCATGATATACCGTCGGTTAAATTAGGAAACAAATACATTGTTGCTATCAATAAACCAACTGACATTCCTACTACGCCGAATACAATACAGGCATAGAGGAACTTTTTAACTATTTTATTGTCGTAATAAAATTGCTGCACTTCCATAATATGTGTCGTTATTTAATTTTGGTTTTTGTTTTTGTTTTCTTTAATTCATCGTCAAAAAGCATTCTGACGGAAGGGGTATAGTCATCGTCATACTGTCCGCTTTTTACAGCCTTTATAAAGGCTAACAAAAAACCAACAGCCACTACGATACTGATGGAAATTAATAAATAGATTACGCTCATACCTTACTAAATTTATGTTAACAAAGCTACTTCAGCCCTGCTTCTTAAAATATGATATTTGTCATACTTCAGGTTTCTATACTGCTTTTTTACACTTTTTTGCATAATAATTACTGGTCACCGTTACAAAGCTCACTATGGTAATGGTACTAAGCGGCATAAGTATAGCTGCTGCAAGCGGCGATAGCTTCCCGGCCACTGCAAAAGATAGCCCCACAGCATTATACAGTAGTGAAAGTGCAAAACTCATTTTGATGGTTTTTACTGCTTTTTTAGAGTAATCCAGAAAATAACTCAGGTTACTAAACTCTCCTGCATCGAGTATGCCATCGCAGGCAGGAGAGAAAACATTTACATTCTCTGAAATAGAAATCCCTACATCACTTTGTGCCAGTGCTCCAGCATCGTTAAGCCCATCGCCTATCATCATTACATTACTACCTTGTTGTTGCAGGTTTTCTATAAAAACAAGCTTATCTTCGGGTTTTTGGTTAAAAATCAACTCTGTCCCTATTGGCAGTAACTTTGTTAATGCTTCTCGTTCTCCTTCATTATCTCCCGATAATATTTTTAGCTTATAGTTTTTACTTAGTGTTTCGAAAAGTGTTTCAAGACCTTCACGATATTGGTTATTAAATACATATTTGCCTTTATAACTACCATTTATAGCAATGTGTACATTAGTTTGAAATGATGGCGCTAAATCTTGCCCCACAAAATGAGCCGATCCTATTTTTATAAAATAATCTCCTACTCTGCCCTGTATACCTTGTCCTGTTATCTCTTCAAAATCATGAACAAGTATTATACTTTGTGCTGGCAAAAAGTCATAGAGTCGTCTACTTAAAGGGTGATTAGAACCTCGCAATAAGTTTTTAAGTGCTATGAACTCCATATCGTTAAGCGGCGAACCTTCAAAAACTATTAATGATTTTTTATTAGTAGTAATAGTGCCTGTTTTATCGAAAACAAGAGTGTCTATTTTTGCCATTTGTTCTATTACAGTGGCGTTTTTTAAGTACAGCTTTCGCTTACCCATAATACGTAACACATTACCCAAAGTAAAAGGTGCACTTAGTGCTAATGCACAGGGGCATGCCACAATAAGCACTGCCGTAAATACAGTAAAAGCAGTATTTACATCTATAAAAATCCAGTATAAAAAAGTAGCTATTGCTAATGTAAGTATAGCAGGGGTAAAATATCTGCTAATAGTATCGGTAAGGGTTTTATAGGTATGATTGTCTTTTTTGGCAAACACATCGTTACTCCACAATTGTGTGAGGTAGCTTTGAGATACCGAGCTTAGTACTTCCATTTCTATAACTTTACCCGTTTGCCTACCACCTGCAAATATCTTATCGCCCGATTTTTTACTTATCGGTATAGCTTCGCCCGTTACAAAACTGTAGTCAATAGCAGTTTCTTCGCTTATTAATATACCATCTACAGGTATCAACTCCTGATTACGAATAAGTAGTCTATCGCCTTTCTCAATATCATATACAGGGCATGAAACCTCTTCTTTATCAGCGGTAATTTTAGTTACTGCAATAGGGAAATATGATTTAAAATCACGCTCGAATGAGAGGAAATTATATGTTTTTTGTTGAAACAGTCTTCCTAGTAGCATAAAGAACACCAGCCCTGTAAGGCTATCAAAAAAACCTTGCCCGTAACCAAAAACAATATCAACGGTACTCCTTATAAACATTACTATAAGCCCTAACGCTATAGGTACATCTATATTAAGCATTCCAGAACGGATACTTTTCCATGCAGAAACATAATAGCCACTCGCAGCATACAGGAATGACGGTAATGATAGTCCGAAAATAAGCCAACGGAAAAAGCCTTTATATTTATCTAGCCAAAAATCATCTACATCAAAATATTCAGGAAAAGAAAGTAACATTACATTACCAAAGCAAAAAAATGCTACACCTAATTTGTATGTAAGTTCGCGGTTAACATCTTTCTTTTTACCTTCATAATTTTCAAGGCTTATATAAGGTTCATAACCAATGGAACTTAGTACATGAACTATAGCTTTTAATGTAATTTGATTGGGGTTAAATACAATGCGTACTTTTTTCTTAGAAAAATTTACCTGAGAACTGCTTACTCCCTCTTGAAGTTGATTTAAATTTTCGAGTATCCATATACAAGAACTACAATGTATATGCGGAATGTATAAGGTAGCTATATGAGTGTCCTCTTCTTTAAAATCAAGAAGTTTTGCTGCTATAGCTTCGTTATCAAGAAAATCATATTTGCCTTTTATATCCTGTGGAGTTGCTCCAGGTGCATTTTCAAAATCATAATAACAAGAAAGTCCGTTGGTACTAAATATTTCATATACAGTTTTACAACCGTTACAACAAAACGACTTTTCGTCAAAAATAATTTCTTCTTTAACATCTATATTTAACCCACAATGGAAACAATTTTTAGTATCCATAGTATCTGCTCATTTACCTAATACAAAGGTGCGATAGTATGAAATGATAAAATATGACAATTGTCATGTTGACAATTAAATATAGAATTGTATGATGATTATAAAAAGAGCCAAAAATAAAATTTAAAAAAGTTTCTTAATTGCTAATACTCATCTATTAAGAATTAAATCATTCAATAAATTATAAATTCAGACTAAGGGTGTAATTACATAACAGTAAATATTAATAAAAACGAACAATATGTCATAACACAACGTTAAACATACAAGCTTACTGGTAACATTTACAAGTTGTAATCGTATATATTTTGTAACTTTGTACACTTAGAAGTAGGACTACCATGAATGATATAGAGCACTTTGAAAGCAGCCCATTTAACATAAAAATTTCTTTTCATAAGGTTTTAGAAAATCTTGAAGAAATTGCTGCGTCGGATATTGATTATAGATCTGACTATGCAAAAGCATTACTCCGCCATACAGAGCCTTTCCCTGAGCTACGTGAAGGTATCACCGATCCGAAAGAACTTGACAAGCACAAAGTGTTAATACAAAATTTATTAGCAGATCTTTTTCCTACTGCGCTTACCAAAAATGAAATTAAAGCCGCGACAATACCTTTTTATAATATTACTTTTAATTATACCGAAAGACTACGTAGCATTATGGATAATGCCGGAACGGATTTCGATATGAGTATAAGAGACTTTAATGATCATGAGTTTTATATAATGGGATGCTGTCTTATTCTTAATAGCTATTATGGTTATCATTTTGATTTTAATAGACCTCTTTTTTATGACATTCCAGATGCCGAAGGCATTATGAAACATTACAGAATTTTATATAATGCTGATTTTGTTGAAATTTTACCTACCGAAAAATCGGTGAAAATAACAAAAGAAGATGTAAAGTTATTAATGGATAACTTTAGTAACCTTGAGTTATGGAAAGAAAAGTTTCCTGAAAAAAGCTGGACATTAAAAGGTTTTGGTATTGTATCGTTTTTTGATGCTACTATAGAGAGCGCTATCTCTAACTTAAAAAGCAACTTACTTAAAGCAGATGACCTTGATAAAGACAATATGAAAGGAAATCAGCAAGACATATTTCGATCTATATATAAAATTCCCGATTTAAAAATTGGGTTTACAGAAGCAAATATTGAAGATAATATTTTTAAAGTTGCTCCTTTTGATGGTATTGAAAGTTATATATTAAAAGATGGTACCGAAATAAACTGTAGTGCTGTTTTTTGTGGTAACTCATTAAAAAAAATTATTGAAGACCATAGTTATTTTGTAATATCTGATGTAGAAAATTATATATGCAATAATAATGGCGATATAGGTTTTGCAGAGCATTTACTCTCACAAGGTATAAAAAGTTGCATATTAGCTCCGCTTATAAAAAATGACACCCTTATGGGTATCATAGAGCTAGTATCTTCTAGACCAGGCGAGCTCAATAGTATTAATGCTAACAAGCTGGCTTATATATTACCTTTTCTTACAGACAAGATAGATAGCTACTACTCTGAGTTGCAAAACCAAGTAGACGCAATTATTCAAAAAGAATATACAGCAATACACCATAGTGTTTACTGGAAGTTTCGTGAAGAAGCATTACGCCACATAAACAACGGGAACGATAAAAACAGTACTTATAAAGAAATTGTTTTTAAAGAAATCTATCCGCTTTATGGACAAATAGACGTTAAAGGTTCTTCTACCGCTCGAAACGAGTCTACAGAGCAAGATCTTGTAAAACAAATAGAACGATTACTATCTCTTTTCCGTTATATTTTTAAGATTGAAAAATTGCCGCTTATGGAGCAGCATATTTATGAACTTGAAAACATGGAAGATAAAATAAAAGATGGACTTCAAGCCGACTCTGAAGCTATAATACAAAACTATATAAAACTAGAAGTACACCCACTATTAGAACATTTCGACTCTGTAAAACCAGAAATACACCAGCATATTGACAACTATTTTAAAACCTTAGATGGTAAGGTTAAAATGGTATATGATAGTAGGAAAAACTTTGACGAAGCGCTTTCTATAATAAACAAACATCTTGCTGAGGTACTGGACAAAAAACAAATAGAAGCACAAAAATTCTATCCGCACTATTACGAGCGTTTTAAAACAGATGGTGTAGAGCACAACCTTTACATAGGTGCCTCTATAGCACCAAAGCAACCTTATAACCCTTTATATCTCGAAAATTTAAGGCTATGGCAACTACAAGCCATGTGCGAAATGGAGAATGAATACTACAAGTTAAACCCTATATTACCATATCAGCTTGATGTAACTTCACTAATATTAGTCTTTAGTTCACCTATATCTATACGTTTCAGGATGGACGAAAAACGTTTTGATGTAGACGGTACTTATAACGCACGCTATGAGGTAGTAAAAAAACGTATAGACAAATCGAATATAAAAGGCACTAATGAACGTATTACAGAAAAAGGCAAAATCACTATTGTATATTCGCAAAAACAAGAAGAAATAGAATACAGGCGCTATATAAAATTTTTACAACACCGAAACCTTGTTGACACCGCTATAGAACAGTTTGAAGTAGAAGATTTACAAGGCGTTACAGGACTTAAAGCCTTGCGAATCTCTCTAATATATAGCCTAGAAAAAACATCTGAAACAACTTATAGTTATGATGATTTACTTAAAGAATTAGCAGATGTTGAGATAAATAAATAATTGTTAAATACGGCTAAAGGCATATATAAATACGGCTACCGAAACGAGAATACCTATCATAAAAATATTATAA
The DNA here is from genome assembly GCF_003344925.1 of Flavobacterium arcticum. NCBI lineage: Bacteria > Pseudomonadati > Bacteroidota > Flavobacteriia > Flavobacteriales > Flavobacteriaceae > Flavobacterium > Flavobacterium arcticum. Next base: position 246,961 of record NZ_CP031188.1, read on the forward strand.
GTTATACGTAGTAATTTATATTTCCTGTTAAGCACTAAACCTAAGTAGTAAAGGTCTTTTATCATCGAGTCGTATAGATATTTTCTATCCTTCATCATTTCGTTTACTGCCCAGCTATACTCTGTTAATGGCATCTTATAAAAATTACCAAAAAACAACAGGTTTACTTTTCTATTATCTATATCTTCTCTAGTAAATGTACCCTCGGTAACTTTGGGTCTAGTAGATAAAATTGCAAAAATTATAGAGGTTACACTAAATAATAATAGTACTAAGGTAGGTATAATAAGGTGTACATTATTAGGACTATCAAGCTTAGGTATAAGCGTAGTTAATGCTATCGAAATTATAATAGCATTGACAGATATCATAATATTAGCCTTACTATCGGCTATATCGCTAAGCCGTGTATGATTACTAAGCGTTACTCGAAACATAGTATCTATACCTCTATCAGGTCGTGATAATTGCTCTAGTTTCTTTTTATTTATTTTATTTTTAGATACTTTTTTCTTCTTAGGGCTTTGTAAATCTTTTATAGCAGCTTGTAAAATAACTATGTTATGTTCTTTCATAGGCTGTAACTCTCGTTTTGCATAATCAGAATAAAAACGATGTTTGTACATCAGTATATCTCTGTTCGCCATAGCCCACTCTAAGTCAGTAAACTCTTTTTTATGAGTAATGCGCCATTCTTCACGCAACAACTCTGCCAAGTCAATATAATTTTCATTAGCAAAATGAGAGCAATCAGCATCTTTAATAATGCTTTCTAATAGTGTTTTAGGTTCTATCCCAATTTTTGTAGCACGTATAAGGTTACACACCAATGTTATTTTTTCAGGGGGATAACCTTGTTTCTTTAAAAATTCATCTGCAATAGTACAGCTTACCTCTTCATGGTCCTTTTCGTCTTTTACATAACCTACATCATGAAGCCATGCTGCTACAAGTAGTATTTCGGTATTTACCTCATCAACATTTTCTTTACTAGCTAATACTATTACTGCATTAACAACACGTAAAGTATGATTAAAATTATGATAAATATAATCCGAAGATAGTTTATCTTTGAATAAATTGAATACGAAATCTTCGGCTTTTTTAACAATAATCATTATACAAAATTTAACTATACCAAATTATGAAATTCTTTTGGGTTTATAATATTACTACGGCAAATAAGTACATAATAGTTTTTTGTATAAGCCTTTTACTCATATCATGTGCTACAAACCACCCTCAATATGGTAAAGCTGTAAATAACAGAGATATTAATACTGTAATAACAGACTCAACACTACAACATCGTTTTTATCTTATAGGTGATGCCGGATATGCCGAAAAACCAAGTGCACAAGCTTTACTTAATACTGTAAGTAAAAAACTAAGTACCGAAGGTAAAAACACCTCTTTACTATACTTAGGCGATAATATATACCCACTAGGTATGCCTCCAAAAGAAAAAAAAGAAGAACGCAAAAAAGCCGAAAATAGTCTTGATAACCAAATAAAAATCTCAAAAAACTTTAAAGGTAAAACCTATTTTATACCTGGTAATCACGACTGGTATTACGGGCTAGAAGGGCTAGAAAGAGAAAATGATTATATAGAGGAGAAACTGGATGACAACAAATCGTTTATACCTGGTAAAGGCTGCGGAATATATGATATTGAAATAAACGACAGCATAACACTTATAGCCATAGATAGCCAGTGGTATATAGAGAACTGGAACAAGTACCCTACTATAAACGATGATTGCGATATAAAAACGCGCGAAGCTATGTTTGTAGAATTAGAGGACATAATTAATGATAATCAAGAAAAACTAATTTTACTTGCTATACATCACCCTTTAATGAGTAACGGGTCGCACGGAGGGCAATTTTCATTAAAAAAACAACTATTCCCATTAGAAAACAACGTCCCTTTACCTATACTAGGGTCTTTTATAAACCTTGCTCGAAAAACATCAGGATTAAGCTCTCAGGATAGGCAAAACAAAATATACAGCACTCTAGTAAATCGTATAAAAACCCTTATACAAGGGAAAAACAATATTATAGTGGCATCGGGTCACGACCACAACCTTCAATATATTAGTCACGATAATATCCATCAAATAATAAGTGGTTCTGGCTCTAAAGTAGAAGCAGCACGAGCCATATATCCTAACGATTTTTCATATGGCGGTACGGGCTATGCAGTACTCGATTTTTTCAAAAATGGAAAAGCAACAGTAAAATACTTTGCTACTTCTATTGATGGAGAAAGGGAACTTTTTGAAACCAGTATTGATTTAAAGCCAAAGACACTGATCGAAAAATATCCTAATAGTTTTCCTGCAACAGTAAAAAAATCTATATATACTCCAGAGATGACTAAAAAAAGTAGTGTTTATCGTTTCTTTTTCGGGGAGCATTACAGGTCTTATTATAGTGAGTTACTTACTGTAAATACAGTAATGGTAGACACACTATACGGAGGACTTACACCTGTTAAAGCAGGCGGCGGGCATCAATCGAAGTCATTACGACTAGCAGATAAAAATGGTAAAGAGTTTGTAATGCGTGGACTTAAAAAAAGCGCTACTCGATTTTTACAATCGGTGGCTTTTAAAACAAAATACATGGGTAACTCTTTCGAAAATACTTTTGCAGAGAGTTTTCTTTTAGATTTTTATACCACAGCACATCCTTATACCCCCTTTATATTAGATGATTTAGCAGAAACCGCAGGTATATATCACACCAACCCAAAGCTGTATTATGTACCTAAACAAGATAGTCTTGTAAAGTATAATAAAGACTATGGCGATGAGCTATATATGATAGAAGAACACCCTGGCAAAGAACATTATAATCTAGCAAGTTTTGGTAAGCCCGATGATATTGAAGGCACAGACAAGATGCTAGAAGATTTAAGAAAAGATAAGAAATATACCGTTGATGAACGGGCTTATATAAGAGCAAGACTTTTTGATATGCTTATAGGTGACTGGGACAGGCATGAAGACCAATGGCGATGGGCAAAATTTAAGGATGAAAACTCGACATTATATAAACCCATTCCGCGCGACCATGACCAAGCCTTTAGTATATATGACGGTACACTACTATCTATAGTAATGAATATACCCGCCTTGCGCCATATGCAAAGCTATAAAGACCACATAAGTAATGTAAAATGGATGAATCGAGAAGCTTATCCGCTTGACCTAGCCTTAACAAGTAATGCAACAGTAAAGGTATGGATTGAAGAGGCCGATATTTTACAAGCCAAACTTACTAACGAAGCTATAGACGCTGCTTTTAAAGGTTTACCAAAAGAAGTACAGGACGGCACTCTGGAAAATATTAAAATGAATTTTAAAGCAAGAAGGGATAACTTACAAAAGTATGCTATAGAATATCATAACGTACTACTAAAAACAGTAATACTTACTGGTACTGATGATAAAGAAAAGTTTGTAATAACCCGCTTACCAAAAGGAGAAACAAAAATAGAGGTCTATAGCCTGAAAAAAGATAAACAAACATTAATGCATTCGCACTCATACAATAGAAAGAAAACAAAAGAAATATGGATATATGGGTTAGATGATGATGATGAGTTTGAAGTGAAAGGAAAACCAGAAAAACCTATACAAATTAGACTCTTAGGCGGTCAAAACCATGATATATATACTATAGAGAATGGCAAAAAAATTACTATTCATGATTTTAAAAGCAAAGAAAACACTTTTAATGCAGATAAAAAAACAAGACTTGTATTAACTGATGAATATGAGACTAACAGTTATGATATGCATAAACCTTATTATAATGTTTTTGCAGGGTACCCCTCAGCAGGATATAACCCCGATGATGGTTTAAAACTAGGTGCACAACTTAACTATACTATAAACAATTTTAATAGAAGACCCTACTCACAAAAACACTCATTTCAGGCAGATTACTTTTTTGCAACTACCGGTTTTGAGTTACAGTATAAAGGAGTATTTGTAAACGTTGCTAGTGAATGGAACATTGGGCTTGACGCGAGGTTTACTAGCCCAACCTATAGTATTAACTATTTTGGGTACGGTAATGAAGTATCTAATAATGATGATGATCTTGGATTAGATTATAATAGAGTCAAACTGCAAAACTTTAGTGTAGCACCATCAATATTTAAAAATACTAGAAATGGCAGTACCATAGCGTTTCAGTCGGTTTTTGAAACCATAGAAATTGAAGAGTCTAACGGGCGCTTTATAAATGAACCTGGAGTTGTATCTGAAAGTTTATTTGAACACCGACAATATGGAAGTGTAAACGCTAAATACGGTTACGAAAATTATGATCGCCCTTCACTTCCTGCACTAGGCATGGCATTTTCATTATCATTAAACTGGACAGCAAGCCTTGACCAGTTTGAAAGAAACTTTGCCAGAACAGAAGCATTTATAGACTTTGTACACAAAATAACCTCCGATGATCGACTTGTATTTGTTTCGAGAGCAAAAGCAAAAATTTTATTTAACAATAACTTCGAGATATACCAAGCAGCTACTTTAGGTGGTGGTACTGACCTTAGAGGCTATAGACGAGAACGTTATACAGGAAAACAATCGGCATATCATAGCTCTGATTTAAGGCTTACTGTAGGGCAATGGAAAAGCAGTTTTATACCAATGACCTATGGCTTTTTTGGAGGGTATGATTATGGTCGTGTATGGATTGACAATGAAGATTCTGACAAATGGCACCAAAGCGTTGGTGGTGGTTTTTGGTTAAATGGCGTAGATACCATTACTGCAAAAGTGTTTTACTTTCATGGTACTGATGGAGGACGAGTTGCTTTTGGATTACAATTTGGACTTTAAGTCAGATATTTTTAACTTATATAAAAAAGCTTCGTTTTTTTTATGTTTTTCATCAACTATGAGCAAGGTATCATCATCTGTAAAACAAATACCCTCTTTTTGGGAGTAATGATCTATTTTATATTCTTGCATCATGTCTTGACTAAAACCTTTTTCGGCAAACCCCTCTAGTAACCATATCTTATCTCCAGATAATAATACGGCTGTTGTACCGTCAGGACTAACATCTGCTGCGGTTATAGCACATTTCCTGTACACATCACAACTATTAAGAGTAGCGAGTAACTCTGCCTTATGGTTGCCCGCAACATTAGGCACTTTATATATACTAAAGCTACCGTCAAAACGAGCGCTCCTGTTTTTAGTAAAAAGGTAGAAACTACTATTTAGCTCAAAGAAGGCTTCTACATCATAAAAGCGTTTTGATTTTTTCGGAGGAAATTTATCCTGTTCAGGGTAATAAAACGAAATTTTATAGTCTGCAACAGCTTCTTTTTTTTCTAGGTCATTACTGTTAACTTTATAAATAACTAGGTCTTCCCTATCATTATCATTATTACCAAAATCGCCTATATACAGGTTTCCTTCTTTATCAGATGTAATATCTTCCCAGTCTACATTTTCGGCATTTTTTATAGTAATAGCATGTTCTGTTTTACCATCTTTCCCTAATCCGTAAATCTTATTTTTATTCCCACTATCTTCAATAGTCCAAAGCCATTTACTACCTTCTACATATTCTATACCCGAAGTTTCGTCTTTGTCTAGTTCGCCTATTATTTTTATATATTTCCCATTATCTGCAGTGCAAGAAAACAACAAGACAGATAAAAACAATATTAAATTTTTCATGTATGCTTTTAATTAATAACTTCTTATTATTTAAAAGTACAATAAAAAACAAAAACCACCGAATTAATGGTGGTTTTTAAACTACTAAAAAACTAAAAATTTATAGTACAGGCGCATCATACCAATCGGATGATGACGAGCAAGAAGGATAATATCCTTTTGCTGTATGAATTACAACTTTCCATTTAAAACATACTGATGGTAGCTGCGATGGGTTAACTTCTATTGCAGGAATATTAGTAGCGCTTGTTATAACATTTGGCAATGCTATAATGGTAGGACTCCCAATATCACTATTTAAATCTTCACAGTCGTCTATAGGCTGAAGATGAACTTCTACTACATAAGGTTTATTAGGCTTATTTAAGTCAATAGCTTTTAATCCAAAATTAAGAACTTGATTGTTAAGTCCGCCAGACATATCTATACTTAACGTACCTGAAACAAAATTAAAGCAACTGTCGTCTGAATTTTTACCTAACCTCATTTGATAGGATGCTTCAGTATCATTTGCAGTTAATATATTTTGCTCTTCTGTTAGAATTGTATCATCGGTAGAACAAGATACAAAAAATAACATGGTCGCTAAAAGTAGATAAAATTTATTCATTATTATAAATGTTTGATATTGAGACAAATGTAAAACAGCATAATTCAAATAATAAATAAAACCCTAAAAAAACGTTTAAAAGACTTTTATTTTCGATGAAATACAGGAAAGAGAAGATCAATAGTCAATTATATACGTCAAACAATTATATAAATATTCTTAACTCTCTAATTTTAAATGTAAAAATTAGGTTAAACAATAAAAAAACACTAACTTTAGTTAATTCAAAATCAAAAGATTATGGGTGAAATTACTTCTAATAATGGGTTACCATTAAACAGCAATGCAATGCAAAATTATTATGGCGATATAATGCCATATGAAGATCCTGCAATCGTTAATCCAAACGAACTTGCAACCTTTCCGAAACAGATTGTAAAAGATGATGTATATCACAATCGCCATCAACATCATTCATTACACAGTAAAGCAACACCTGTACGGGATGGAAGAAACATAACACGTACTGATAACCATGCTGAAAGCAACGGTTTTATTTAAAAAAAGAAAAACATAATAAAAAGCAGGAGATACTAATTAGTATCTCCTGCTTTTTTGTTTAACAATAGAAATATGTTATAATTTAAACTAAAAATCATATCGTTTTTTGACATTATAATACAAAGCGTAAACTTCGTTTTTAAGTACATTTACTTTTTTAACTACACAAAATGCATTATTTTAAAAAAATCACATTTCTTTTCTTAGCATCTGCTATAGCTATAGCTTGTATTGAAAAAGATAACTCAGAAAAAGAAACCTATGTTGTAAAAGGTCGAATAGAGAAACAAGACGATAAAATCATACTTATCGGTTCAGCCTCATCAGTATCATTTAGCTTTAGCGGAGAGCAATGTATCTTACACTTAGAGGCTCAAGATACTTTTGAACATCACAATTATATTTCATTGGTACTCGATGGCAAATATATTGGTAGACAGCGCATAGAAAACGGAGCAGGAACCTACCCCGTGACTGTAAAAAGTAACGACAACGACAGTCATACACTAACTGTTTATAAAGCTACAGAAGCAGCTAACGGCAATATTATTTTTTCGGGTGCTGATGCCAAACTTATGGCAACCCAAGTAGTCACTAAGAAAAAAATAGAGTTTATAGGCGACTCTATTACCTGTGGTATGGGGAACGATACTGAAGAGATTCCCTGCGATACAGCCGAATGGTATGATCAGCATAACGCTTACTTTGCCTATGGCCCTGTCGCGTCGCGAAAGCTCGATGTTGATTATATGCTGAGTTCTGTTTCGGGTATTGGTATGTACCGTAACTGGAACGATGAACATAAAGATGAGGCAATTATGCCCGATGTATATGAAAACCTATACTTAAACAGAGAAAACACAAAACCTTACGACTTTAGTTTTAACCCTGATGTTACTTGTATAGCGCTGGGTACAAACGATTTTTCTGATGGTGATGGCACAAAACCCCGTTTACCTTTTAATGAAGATAAGTATGTAAACAATTATATCGTATTTGTAAAAATGCTGTACAGCCATAATCCTGATACACAAATAGTATTACTGGACAGCCCAATGGTAAACGGCGAAAAACTGGACACTTTCCGTAAATGCCTTAACCGTGTAAAAGACGCTTTTAAAGATGATAAAGAGTACAAAGCGATTAAAATATTCCATTTTAATTCAGTTACTCCACATGGTTGTGGTTATCACCCAGATATCAATGATCATGCTATTATGGCATCGCAGCTTGTACCTTACCTAAAAAACACTTTGAATGAAGAATAATAGTTTATACCTATTTGCAATAATTACCCTGCTTATAACAGGTAATGCTATGGCAAATATAACCTTGCCCGCTTTTTTTGCAGATAACATGGTATTGCAACGCAATACCACCGTAAAAATATGGGGTTGGGCAAACCCAAAAGAAGAAATTACATTAACAGCAAGCTGGATTAAAGATACCTACACTACTACCGGCAATAATGAAGCCTATTGGGAAATAGAAATACCTACTACCAAGGCCGGAGGTCCTTATACAATCAACATAAAAGGATATAACCAAGTAACATTAAATAATGTAATGCTTGGCGAAGTTTGGTTATGCTCGGGACAATCGAATATGGAGTGGACAGCCAGTGCTGGACTCGACAATGCCGAAGCCGAAATTGCTGCTGCCAATTACCCTAACATACGCCTCTTTACGGTGGGTAAAATGAGTAGTGAATATCCTCAACTTGACGTTAAAGGAAACTGGCAGGTATGTACGCCCGAAACCATGCAATATTTTAGTGCAGTAGGTTACTTTTTTGCTAAAACGCTAAGCGAAGATTTAAAAAATGTACCCATTGGAGTTATCAACTCCAGTTGGGGAGCAACGGCAGCCGAAGTATGGATACCTGCCAATTATATAGCAAATGACCATATATTGGCAGAAGCTGCCACAAAAATACCTCAGGAATCAGAGTGGTGCCCTACTAAACCAGGACGTACCTATAATGCTATGATAGCCCCTCTGGCAGGCTTTAAAATTGCAGGTGTGTTATGGTATCAAGGCGAAACTAACGCAAATTCAGCAGTATATAACAAAACGCTGGGCGGACTAATAGAGTCTTGGCGTACTGCTTGGGCAGATGATTTCTCTTTTTACTATGTGCAAATAGCTCCTTTTAAATATGAAGGTGGCGAATATCAAGGTGTAATTGTGCGCGATGCACAACGCCGTTTACTAAATGAATCTACCAATACTGGAATGGTAGTTATAAGCGACGTAAGTACTAATGAAGACATACACCCTCGCAATAAAAAACCTGTAGGAGAACGCTTGGCTAATTTAGCGTTGAGCAAAAATTATAAAAAAGATAAAGGTATTGTTAGTAGTCCTTTATTCGAAAGTGCTACTGCAAATGGTAAAAAAATAACGGTTCATTTTAAAAATAATGAAGGCTTACATACTAAAAACAAAAAAGTAACACTTTTTGAAGTAGCTGGCGAAGATGGTGTTTTTCATCCTGCAAAAGCTAAACTAAAAGGCGATACTATAATTGTATCTTCTAAAGAAGTAAAAACACCTAAAAAGATACGCTTTGCATGGCATAACGTAGCACAGGCTGACCTTTTCAATAAAGCAGGTTTACCTGCCTCATCTTTTATGGCACAAATAAAATAAACACATGAAACAAACATTTTTATTGTTGGCTATGCTAACCCTAGGTTCGGCACAGGCACAAAAAAACAAACCAATGAATAAAGAACAGGAAATAGAGCAAAAAGTAGATGCGCTCTTAGCTAAAATGACCCTTGAAGAAAAAGTAGGGCAAATGAATCAGTATAATGGCTTTTGGGATGTAACAGGACCATCGCCAAAAGAGGGTAATGCTGCCTTAAAATATGAGCATCTTCGCAAAGGCTGGGTAGGCTCTATGCTTACCGTGCGTGGTGTAAAAGAAGTACGTGCCGTACAAAAAATTGCGGTTGAAGAAACCCGATTGGGCATTCCGCTTATCATTGGTTTTGATGTAATACATGGCTATAAAACATTAAGCCCTATACCCCTTGCCGAAGCTGCAAGCTGGGATATGGGAGCGATACAAAACTCTGCCACCACAGCAGCCTCAGAAGCTGCTGCAAGCGGAATTAACTGGACATTTGGTCCTAATGTAGATATATCTCGTGATGCCCGCTGGGGGCGCGTTATGGAAGGTGCAGGCGAAGACCCATTTTTGGGTAGTAAAGTAGCCGAAGCCCGTGTTAAAGGTTTTCAGGGTAGTAACCGTAGTGATTTAGGCTCTCCTCTTACTATTGCTGCCTGTGCCAAACACTTTGCCGCTTATGGTTTTGCCGAAGCAGGTCGTGATTATAACACTGTAGATATTAGTAATGCCACATTATACAATACTGTAATGCCACCATTTAAAGCAGCTAAAGATGCTGGTGTGCGTACTTTTATGAACGCTTTTAATATACTTAATGGTGTGCCTGCAACAGGCAACAGTTTTTTACAGCGTGACATATTAAAAGGTAAATGGGGTTTTGATGGTTTTGTAATAAGCGACTGGGCATCTATCAGAGAAATGATAGCACACGGCTATGCCGAAGACGGCGCCGAAGCTACACTTAAAGCGGTAAAAGCAGGTTCTGATATGGACATGGAATCGCATCTTTACATTGCCGAATTAGTAAAACTGGTATACGAAGGTAAGGTCGATATTGCTTTAGTAGATGATGCTGTACGCCGCATACTGCGTGTTAAGTATGAGTTAGGATTATTTGACGACCCATACAAATATTGCGACGAGAAGCGTGAAAAAGCCACTATTGGTAGCAAAGCCAATAACGAGTCCGTTTTGGATATGGCTAAAAAATCTATTGTATTACTTAAAAACGAAAATCAATTATTACCACTTAAAAAGAAAGGGCAAAAAATTGCACTTATTGGTGCTTTAGCCGATGATAAAACAAGCCCGTTAGGCAGCTGGAGAATAGCCTCTGATGATAATACCGCAGTATCGGTATTAGAAGGAATGCAACAATACAAAGGTAACGAGCTGGTATATGAAAAAGGTGCTGATTTAACGGTAGGCAAAACTACTTTTCTTGATGAGTTAGTATTTAATACTACAGACAGAAGTGGTTTTGAAGCTGCTAAAAAAGCAGCTAAGGAGGCAGATGTAGTAGTTATGGTACTGGGCGAGCACGGTTTCCAGAGTGGTGAAGGGCGTAGCCGTACTAACCTTGACCTACCGGGATTACAACAAGAACTATTAGAAGAAATATATAAAGTAAATCCAAATGTTGTTTTGGTATTAAACAACGGTCGTCCGTTAGCGCTGCCTTGGGCAGCCGAAAACATCCCTACCATTGTAGAGGCATGGCAATTGGGTACACAAACCGGTAATGCAGTAGCACAAGTACTGTATGGCGATTATAACCCAAGTGGTAAGCTCCCTATGAGTTTTCCGCGTAATGTGGGGCAAGTACCTATCTACTATAACCAACATAGCACAGGACGCCCTATAAATAGTGATAACAATGTATTTTGGTCACATTATAGCGATGTGGAGAAAACACCTCTATTTGCTTTTGGTCATGGGCTTAGTTATACTACTTTTAAGTATGGCATTATACAACTTGATAAGAAAGAATACAGTAAAGGAGAACCTGTAAAAGTAAGCGTTGACATTACCAACACAGGTAACTATGATGGTAAAGAGGTAGTACAACTTTATATAAGAGATATTGCAGCCAGCCTGTCGCGCCCTGTAAAAGAACTGAAAGGCTTTGAAATGGTTTCGCTTAAGAAAGGAGAAACCAAAGCCGTAACCTTTACATTAACCGATAAAGAACTTGGTTTTTATAATAACGAAGGAGAGTATCTTGTAGAGTCAGGTACATTCAAAGTATTTGTAGGGACAAGTTCTAACAACGTACAAGAAACAACTTTTAAATTGAGGTAATTTTTTTCATACATCTATTTTATTTTGAAAAGCATTGGATATTATTATTCAATGCTTTTTTTTATTACTATTATTTTGACAAACCAACAACCTATTAGTTGTCAAATAATTGAAACTATTAACCTCATTGTACTTCGTTTAGAATGACACTTTTTGAGCCAGTCCCTTTTACCTCTACTTATCTCATACAACCAAAGAACTTATGTTATATACAAAAAGAAACCCCGTACGCATTCGTACAGGGTTCCGCCCAAAATTACAAAACTAACTCAACTTAATCTATTTATTCAATTTTCTTAAGTAAGCACGGGTTTTTAAGCCGCTCTCTTTAATATCTTTATCTTTCCAATTCCCAATAGACTTAGCCGATTTTTTGAGTACGCTACACGTCTCATCTTTATCAGATACTGACCATGTTATCCAGCTCAGTCCTCTATCTTCCATCCAGTTTACCCAGTTGTCCCATTCTGCTTCGTCTAGTGGTCCGTCGCCTGTAGCTTCCATACCTGCACTTTCTGATATAAATACAGGTAATCCTTTTGCCAGTGCGGCATCAGTACGGTCGCGAAGGTATTTACCATGGGTAGCTGCATAAAAGTGTACGGTGTACATTAAATTATCAAAACCTATAATAGGGTCTTCGGCAGGCAGGTTAATATCCTGATCCCAATGTGGGCAACCTACTAATATTATATTATTAGGGTCGTTTTTACGAATTACTTTTATTACCTCTTCACTATAGGCTTTTACATCTGCCCAGCTTTCATCGTTAGGTTCATTAAAAACTTCGTAGATAACATTGGGTGTATCGCCGTACTCTTTTGACATTTCATCAAAAAAGGTTTTAGCTTCTTTCAGGTTTATATTATGGCTATGAAAATCGATAATCACATAAATACCACTTTCAATAGCACCATCAACTACAGTTTTTATTTTAGCCTTACTATCTTTAGGACTACTATTATAGCATTTATCATCTGCATCAACACCCATTGCAGCACGCACAACATTTACATTCCAATCATCTTTTAACCATTGTACTGCTTGCTTGTTATAAAATCTTGGCCAGAAATTATGCCATCCAAAACTCATGCCACGCAACATTACATGCTCTCCATTTCTATCTACCAGTTGTGTGCCTTTTACACCTAGTTGCCCATGCTCTTTTACAGGCTGTGCATACCCGATAGCTGTAAGCAATAGTACAGCAAAGGTTATTTTAAAAAGTTGTAACATAATTATTTCTTTTTTGTAAGTCTAAGAGCTACTACATCATGAGAAGCTATTTTGTCTTTAAATGCTTTTTTAGTAGTACTCGCTTTTTTATTTTTCCAAATATTTTTAATAGTATAAGCTATATTACTAAAATCGGCAGTAAGACCGCTTAAATCGTCTTTTATGATATGTTTTGCCCAATCAAAATTTATTTTCTTTTCGGCATCGCTGCGGTTCAGGAACGTTACAGCCCAATCACCATCACTTAAAGGTTTTACCCAAACTTCGATACCATCTTCAGCAGAGTATTTAAAACCTTGTATGCCTAGTTTATCCTGATTAATGGCTATCATATCTTTATTGGTAAGAATACTCAATGTTTCTTCGCTCATGCTTCTGAAATCATTTCCTGCAATAAGCGGAGAAGCCATAAGACTCCACATGGTAAAGTGCGAACGATCTTCGGCAGCAGTCATACCATTACCTACTTCAAGCATATCAAAATCATTCCAATGGTCGGGTCCCGAATACTTGCGGATGCCTTTTCGCATCTCTACAATTTTCATAAAACCCCAAGACGACCAATTTTCTGGATGCTTGTACTCACAATCAAAACAAGGGTATATATCGCCAGATATCCTCCAAAGGTTACCTACAGGCTCAGCCCACTCCCACGGGTCGTTATCTCCCCATTCACAAAGACTAAAAACAATAGGCTTTCCTGCTTTTTTTAATGCATTACTCATTGTAGTATATGCTTCTTTTGCTGTTATACCCTCAGTATTACACCAGTCATATTTAAGAAAATCTATACCTAGTGAAGCATAAAATCGTGCATCTTGATATTCATATCCACGAGTACCAGGATATCCGGCACAGGTTTTTGTACCTGCACAGTTGTATAAGCCAAACTTTAACCCTTTTGAGTGTACATAATCTATAAGCGCTTTCATTCCGTTAGGGAATTTCTCAGGATCAGGTACTAAATTACCATCAATATCTCTTTCGCGGGTCATCCATCCATCATCTAATACTATGTAAGTATACCCTGCATCTTTCATACCAGAGGCTACCATTATATCAGCAGTTTCTTTTACCAATTTTTCATCTATATGTGTTTCAAAAGTATTCCATGAATTCCAGCCCATAGGTGGTGTCATGGCAAGCCCTTCAAACTTTGTTGGTTCTTGTTTATAAACATTACCCTGTGCTAAAACAGCAATTATAGGAATTATGCAAAAAAGAGTACTTATAATTTTTTTCATGTGTACTTGTTACTCAAATTTTATGTAGTTAACAGTAAAAACATTCCCCGAACTAAAAGTCTAGGGAATGTTATACAAAAAACAACTTTATAAAGTTTAAGATTTAAATTTATTATTCGGCTACTGTAAACCCTATATTATCAAAATAGTAGTTATGGGCTTCGCCACTAAATTCTTGGAATGAAATATTTTGCAACGCTTCTGGCATACCGCCTAGTTCTTCCCAAGTAAAAGTGTAGTCTACCCACTCAGTACCTGTTTCAAAAGAAAAGTTATCATCTCCCCAGTTGTTACCATTAAAAATAAGTACTAGTTTACCAGCATCATCAGAACGAACTGAGAAATGAATACCTGAATATTGCGAAATCTGATCATCCCAACCCCAATTTCCTTGTATATTATCCCAGCCTGATATCTCTTTCTTGATAAATGTTGTTCCCTGAGCTGCTTTAGCCAAGTCAGTTATATACTCATGGTTATTCCATTCTTCTATATCCCATGGTGCATAAAAAGCATCATCATAAATTGCTGTTCCTACAGCAGTACCCCATTGTGAATCTCCAGAAATAGTTGTTACTGTTAAATACTTTAAATTCGAATCTGCTGGCATTATAGCAACAATTTCGGTTAAGGTACTAGAAACTATTTGTGCCTCTACTTCTCCAACAGTTACTACAGGATCTAAAAAGTATGATCCGTAAATCGTAATTTCTTCACCTTCGGCAGCATTTACAGGGTTAAAACTTAAAACCTCTGGTGCTGGTGGCGCTACTACAAAATTATATATCGCTGTACCTCCATCTGTAACTACTTTTAGTTCATCAACAGTATCTGCATAAGGTGTATCTCTATCAATAGTTACTAAAATCACTTCATCTGTAACTAGTGTTGGGTTAAAATAAGTATCGGTCTCATTAAAATATATTTTTTGAGTTCCAGTAAAACCTTTACCCCTAACAATGTACATGTTGTTAGCATACCCCTGCCCTACAAGAGAATCGTTTTGAGCAAGACTAACACTCTCTATAACAGGTTGTCCACCCGTTGCTGCATCATCATCACTACATGATGCAAATAATGCTATTGCGAATACCGTAAGTACACCCAATATTGCTTTTAATTTAAATTTTTTCATACTAATTAATTTTTTAAAAATTATTCAAATGTATATGGTACGGGTGGTTCTAGTAATAAAGGATTTTTAGCCACATCATTATCAGGGTATGGTAAGTAAAAATCAGACTCATCAGGCGTAAAATATTCAGCAGTAAACATATTACCTCTGTTTTGTGCCCCCATAATAGCTATTGCTTGTGCTCTTGGTAATCTACCTAAGTCAAACCAATAATCACCTTCAAAGCAAAGCTCACGTCTTCTTTCTGTAAATAACTCATCAAATGTAATATTGGTAACCGCAGCTAATCCTGCTCTTGTTCTTACTGCATTAAATGATGCTAGTGCAGCAGCATCAGATGTACTACCACCTCCTGCCATAATAGCTTCGGCATGAATAAGTAATAAATCTGCATAACGCATTATATAAGTATTATTTTCCATCATTGCCCATGCATCTACACTTCCAGTTTGATCACCATTTACTATACCAATACAGTATTTTTTAATAGCTGCGCCTGCACCTTGCCCACCAATATCTTCAGCAGCTGGTACTGTAAATCCTACAGCCGGAGTAGTTGCACCGTCTAATAATACTTTTATATTAGGGTATTCATCACCTGGAAGCATAATGGTTGATTTTCGTCTTACATCACCTGCTTCATAAAGGTCAAGAACGTCTTGAGAAGGAGCAAACACACCACCATAACTAGCATTAGATGTAGTTACCAAGGCATTACTTATACCAAACTGTGTATTACAGTTATTAGCAGAACCATAGTTACCGTCTGTTATCCATTCTAATGCAAATATTGACTCTTCGTTATCATTATTAGGATAGGTAAATAAATCTCCAAATGATTTGGCAGGAAGTTGATCGCCTCCTAGTAACTTAAATTCGTTACTGTTTATAACCTGCTCTGCCATTTGTCTAGCCTCTGTATATTTTTTCTCATACAGGTACACTTTTGCGAGCATTGCTTTTGCCGATCCTTTAGACACACGCTTATTAGTCGAATAGTTAGCTGTTCTTACTTTATCATACAGTAATTCAGTTGCTTTTTGGTAATCACTTTCTATTAACTGATATATGTCTTCTATCCTATTCTTATTGATTATAGGATTATCAACAAAATCAAGATTGTTTTCTATAATAGGTACATCTCCCCAAAGCCTTACTAAGTAAAAATAGGCTGTAGCTCTCATAAAATAAGCCTCACCAATTGTATTATCTAGTATTTCTGGATCTATATCACCACTAACACGGTCTGAAAGGAAATTGATAATAGAGTTTGCCTGACCTACGTTTGCCCAAAGTGAGCGCCATCCGTTTGCAAGCTCACCATCACTACCATTAATTGAAAAGTTACGCATGGCGTTCACATCACTAGAATTAGTGTACATATTACCCGAACCTACTTCGGCAACGGCATAGAAAAACTTGTTGTTGAACTGAAACCATGTACGAGAATACATACCATTTGTAGCTGACTCTACTTGTGCATTAGAAGTGTAATAATTATCTAAGCTAATCTGATCTTCTGGTGGTCGATCAGTAAAATCTTCGGAGCATGAGGTAAAAACTGTACATATTAGTACCAATGTTAGCACTTTATATGTGTAAAGGAATTTATTCATTTTCATTTTTTTTATTTTTTAAAATTCTACATTGATACCAACTGAATATGTTCTTGGTGTAGGGTATCTTCCGTTATCAATACCTGTTAGCAGCTGGTTTTGGTTAAACGAACCTACTTCTGGATCATAACCACTATAGTTTGTTAGTGTAAGTAAGTTTTGTACACTTCCGTAAACTCTTACTCTCGACATCTTTGCTTTAGATATAAGTTCGCTTGGTAAGCTATATCCTAGTGTTAGGTTTTGTATTCTTAGATACGAACCGTCTTCTATATAACGAGTAGATATTTGATTATTTGCTGCACTTACACTTGCTACCGGTCTTGGTATATTAGTATCTGTGTTATCAGGAGTCCAATAATTCATCGCATCTGCTAAAGCATTTTGGTATAAACCTGAATTTGCAGTGCCATTTCTTTTTGTTAGGTTCATAAGGTCATTACCGTAAGATCCTTGCACGAATATAGAAAGGTCAAAATTCTTATACTTAAAGTTATTCGTAAAACCAAAGGTAAAGTCAGGGTGTGGGTTACCAATAAATGTTCTGTCATTAGCATCTATAACACCATCCTCATTAACATCCTTATACTTAACATCTCCTAGATAAGTTTGTCCAGCAGCCTGACCTACACTATTTCCAAATTGTATTGGAGCACTATTCAAATCATCTATATCGTTAAATATTCCTTCTGCTATATATCCATAAAACATTCCGATTGGCGAACCAACTTCAGTATTAGTCACATCATACGATATATATCCATTAATATTTGTAGATTGTACTAGGTTTAAGCCGTCCTGTATTGCTGTTAATTCATTTTTATATTTTGAAACAACAAGGGTGGAATTCCAAGAAAAATCACCTGTGCCTTTTGTTCTATAGTTTAATGTGATATCAACCCCTTTGTTTTCCATCTCACCAATGTTAGAGTAGGGGGCATCTTGACCGCCGTACTGACCTCCGCCACCTGTAAGATAATCAGGGAATGGTACCTGAAACAAGAAATCTTCTGATACTTTCTTATAAAAATCAAGATTAACTGCAAGACGTGAATCTAAAACGGTAAAATCGATACCAAGATTGGTTTGCTTCATAGACTCCCAAGTCAAATTAGGATTTGGGAAGTTTGAAGGTAAGAATCCTGAACCAATACTTGAGTTTTGCTGTGCTAAAAGTGCGCTATATTGATTATTCGGGATTTGCTGATTACCTGTTTCTCCATAACCAAGCCTGAATTTAATATTATCTATATATTTACGAGTACCTTCCATAAAGTCTTCGTTAGATAATTTCCATGATACTGCTACTGATGGAAAATACCCCCATTGATTATCAGTAGTAGGGTCAAATTTAGAAGAACGGTCACCACGATATGAAGCAGATAATCCGTACTTATTATCAAAATCATAAATAATACGACCAAAGAAAGAGTATAGAGCAGCACTACCTTGGTAACTTGTTACTTTACTTTGCGAAGGGTCTGCAAGGTTAAGTCCGTACACAGAGTTTGTTTGAAAACCTGTTGCTGTAGCCGTTATACCTTCCCAGTGGCTATCATTAGCTTCCTGCCCTACAAGTACTGTAAACTTATGTTTATTGATTGTTCTATCATAAGTAAGTAAATTTTTAAAGTTAATAGAGTACCAGTTTTGTCTTCTTTCAATAAGGTCGGCAGAAGTGTTTGTTTGTGCTCCCCAATTGTATGATGGTGTAAAATCAGTATGTTCAGAAAACTCCGTATTAGCACCAAGCTCTACTCTATATTTTAATCCTTTTATTATTTCTGCTTCTGCAAAAACATTACCTAAAAAGTTCTTTCTTACTAACTTATTATCTTTAGAAAGTACCTCAGCCACAGGATTAAAGTAGTTTACATTTTGACTAGTATCCTCAGGCCCGGCAAAAGAACCATCTGCATTTCTTACTGGTATATCAGGTGCTTGTAGTAAAGTATTAGCTATAACTCCCTGAAAACTTTGGTTTACCGTTAGTTTTTCATTAGTAATACCTGCATTCATATTAGCACCAACCTTTAACCAGTCTTTAACTTTAGAGTCAAGATTTAAACGTGTTGTATACCTCTTATAACCAGAACCTAGCAATACACCTTCTTGATCTAGAAAACCTCCAGAAAGATAGTATGATGTAGTTTCGCTACCTCCTGAAAATGAAAGCTGGTGACTTGTAGAGACTGCCGTTCTATATACTTCATCTTGCCAGTCAGTACCATTACCTAATAATTCAGGATTAGCAAATTCAGGTCGAAGTTGATCTTCTCCGACTCCAAAAAGCAAGCTCAACTCATTTTGATACTGAGCATACTGACGCAAGTTCATTACATCTAACTTTTTATAAATACTCTGTGCAGAGGTATACCCTTCATAACGTAATTTTCCATCGCCTTTTTTACCCGACTTAGTTGTTATAATAATAACCCCATTAGCACCTCTAGAACCATAAATAGCAGTTGCCGAGGCATCTTTAAGAATGTCTATAGACTGAATATCGTTAGGATTTATCATAGAAAGCGGGCTCACAGCATTGTTACCTGCTCCTCCACTAGAATCAAACCCGTCACTTGCCATTGGTCTCCCACTCATCGATTTCCCAGTAGCATCACCAGATACAGGCACGCCATCAATAATATAAAGTGGCTCATTAGTACCCGATATAGAAGTAGTACCACGAACCCTTATAGATACTGCTCCGCCTGGCTGTCCTGAGTTATTACTAACAGAAACACCTGCTGCTTTACCCTGTATCATTTGGTCTACAGTAGTTTGTTTTAGATTCTCTATATCTTTAGTACGTATTGTAGATACCGCACTGTTTACATCGTCTTTCCTTTGAGTCCCATAACCTATTACGACTACCTCGTCTAGAACTTCTACATTTTCGGCAAGAGTTACATTTATAATCGCTCTTCCATTTACTGCTATTTCCTGAGTAGAAAAACCAATAAACGTATAAACAAGAGTAGCATCAGTAGCTGTGCTGATGGAGTATTTACCCTCAATATCAGTAGACACAACCGTAGC
The DNA here is from genome assembly GCF_003344925.1 of Flavobacterium arcticum. Taxonomy (NCBI): domain Bacteria; kingdom Pseudomonadati; phylum Bacteroidota; class Flavobacteriia; order Flavobacteriales; family Flavobacteriaceae; genus Flavobacterium; species Flavobacterium arcticum. The sequence goes on from NZ_CP031188.1 coordinate 267,003, forward strand.
TGTACCCTTTACCGTAACGTTTACCCCCGGTATAGTCATACCACTATTGTCAGACACAACCCCTGTAACAATACTTTGTGCCTGTGCGGAGGTTATCCCGAAAAGAAACAGGAGGTAAAACAGGGTCTTTCCCCGTGTTATCCAAGAAGTGAAATAATGTAGTGTATTCCCCATAATAAATTTGTGTTTGTTAGTTACTAATTCCTAAATAAATGACGCATTAAATTTTACAATCAACAATTTTAAAGTTCATTTATTGACAAAAACAAATTTATAGGAGATGTTAAGTGTTTGTTAATATTATTTTATCATTTATTGATAATATTTCCTCTAACGTTTTCGGAGATATTACCCTACTCATTATTTTTTTACAAAAAAACCTTAATAAACCATTAAACAGCAAGGATTTTTAAGCATTAAAGCTATAATTTAACTATATAACTTAGTTGTATTTTTTTTACACTTATTATACTATAAAAATCGTTTCATACCATAAAACTCTTCCCTATATTGGCTAGGAGTAGTATTTTTAACGCTCTTAAATATTCTATTAAAATTAGCAATATTATTAAATCCAGACTTAAATGCTATCTCCGAAATACTCAGATCTTTCTCTACAAGCCATCGGGCAGCATAGCCTACCCTTATATCATTAAGATAATTTACAAATGTTTTACTTGTTCGTTTTTTTATAAAACGATTAAATGATACAGGACTCATACTAGCAACATCCGAAACTTCGTCAAGCGTTATTTTTTCAGAAAAATTCTTTTGTATATATTCATACACTAGCTTCATTTTATCGTCATCTTCAAAAGTATCATAATCCACCGTGTAGGTAGACAGTAATTGCTGATTGCGCGAATTTGCCATATCATGTAGTATCGAAATTATTTCAAGAAAATAATCCATACCATCTAGTTTAGATATACGCACAAGTCTATCAGCAAGCTCGGCACCAACCTTTTCAGAAAACAGTATTCCATGATTAGCCCTATTAAACATGTCTTTTATAGGCATCATTATTCTACGTGATAATAATGAGTCATTAAATAAATCATTATGAAACTGTATTGTTATTTCATGTATTTTTTTATTTATACATCTATTAAGTTCCCAACCATGATAGAGATTAGGACCTACCAATACAAGTTCAATATCATTTATTTCATCTATATGGTCGCCCACTATACGTTTCACACCTTTTCCGTTAAGTATAAAGTTAATCTCATATTCAGGGTGATAGTGTATAGGGAAATCAAAACTGTCTTTAACCCTGTCAAAAACAAGGAAACTATCTCCCTTAGTTAAGGGCGGTATCTCTCTATGAAACTTATTTGTACTCATTTTAAGGTTTTTCTTTGCAATTATATGATATAATTTTGATAAAATAATATTAAGTTAAATTTAAGAGTAAATTTATCTTTGACATTATCAAAAAAGTGTTTATAAAATTACACACTTAAAAATTAATCGTGAAATTATTTGAACATTTCACAACAATAGCACTTTCTATATAAAGCAGATACAATTAATATGAAAAAAAACATCCCTATACTCTTATTAGCACTATCTCTTCTTTTTAGTTGTAAAAAAGCTACACAAGAGGAAGAACAGAAAAAAGAAGAGGCTACAACCAAAATAGCACCCATTGATAAAAATGCTACCAAAGAGACCGTTTCATTATACCAAAACTTATTTAAGCTACGTGAAAAAGGTTATATGTTTGGACATCAAGATGACCTTGCCTATGGTGTGAACTGGAAATATGAAGAAGGTAGAAGTGATGTAAAAGATGTAACAGGCGACTACCCTGCTATATATGGCTGGGATATAGGTCGTATTGAGGATAATGCAGAGAAAAACCTTGACGGTGTTCCTTTTAATAAAATGCGCGAATTTATAAAGCAAGTGTATGATAGGGGTGGCGTAAACACCATAAGTTGGCATGTAAACAACCCGTTTACTGATGGTGACTCTTGGGATAATACTCCTGGTACTGTAGCAGCTATACTACCTGGTGGTGAGCAACATGAAAAATATAAAGGCTGGTTAAATAATGCTTCTAATTTTTTCCTTTCTTTAAAAGGAAGCGATGATAAATTAGTACCTATACTTTATCGTCCATATCATGAATTTACGGGTGATTGGTTTTGGTGGTGTAAAAATACTACAAGTCCCGAACAGTTTAAACAACTATGGGAGTTTACAATTACCTATTTTGAAGAAAAAGGAGTACATAACCTTATATATATATACAATACTTCGAGTGCTAATGTAAATTCTAAGGCAGATTTTATGGAATATTACCCTGGCGACACATGGGCAGATATGGTAAGCTATGACATATATCAAGGTGGCGAAAGTGCTGAAAAAACGGAAAAATTTATTACAGATACTAAAAAACTAACGGCTATTATAGACGAAGTAGCCCAAGAACACAATAAACTTTCGGCTATTGCCGAGACAGGTTTTGAGCAAATACCCTATGAAAAATGGTGGACAGAAACACTAGCACAATCAATAGGCAATCATAAAATATCATTTGTATTAGTATGGAGAAATCATGGTTGGAACGAATGGATGAATCCTCCAAAAATGCATTATTATGCACCTTACGATGGTCACCCATCAGTTCCTGATTTTAAAGACTTTTATAATCTTGACAATACGTTGTTTCAAAGTAATGTAACTAAATTCAACCTTTATAACACAGCCAAACCTTAAACCAAATGCAGAAAAAAATAAAATTAAGCGAAAAAATTGCTTACGGGTTTGGTGATGCAGCTTCCTCTATGTATTGGAAGATATTCAGTATGTATCTATTATTTTTCTATACTGATGTATTTGGGCTTGCAGCCGCTACGGTAGGTACTATGTTTTTGGTAACTAAAATTTGGGATTCACTTTTTGATCCTTTTGTAGGTGTATTTTCAGATAGAATACAATCGCGCTGGGGTAAGTTCAGACCATTTTTATTATGGATGGCTGTACCTTTTGCAGTAATAGGTATGCTTACATTTTATACCCCAGATGTAGATACTAAAAGTAAATTAGTATATGCCTATGTAACCTACTCTGCTATGATGATGGCATACTCGCTTGTTAATGTTCCATATGCATCACTTTTAGGAGTAATGTCGTCCGATGGTAAAGAGCGTACCACATTAGCAACTTTCCGTATGGTATTTGCTTTTGCTGGAAGTCTAGTAGCACTTTGGGCTATAGAACCATTAGTTATTTTATTTGGAGGAAGTTTAACCTCCCCTACCGGATGGTTTTATACACTCATAGTATTTGGGGTAGTAGCTACACTTCTATTTTGGGGCTGCTTTGCTGGGACAAGAGAACGCGTAAAACAAATTAAAGAAGAAAAATCATCACTCAAGCAAGACATATCAGACCTTCTTTCAAATAAAGCATGGCTGGTTCTTGTAGGTGCGGGAGTTGCTACTATACTTTTTAACACAATAAGAGATGGTGCTGCCATATACTACTTTAAATATGTAGTAACTGTTCCTGAAGAAAAGTACTTATCATTTTTTAAAAACATAGGCATGTCATTAACGGGTTTATACTTGGTAATAGGACAAGCTGCTAATATTATAGGAGTAATAATTGCCACTCCAATTGCTAATAAAATAGGTAAAAAACGCACTTTTTTGTCGGCAATGTTTTTAGCAGCTGTATTTAGCGCTGCATTCTATCTATTACCATCAACTGGTATAATGTTTATTATGATATTTCAATTTATCATAAGTATTTGTGCCGGATGTGTATTTCCTCTATTGTGGTCTATGTATGCAGATAGTGCCGATTTTAGTGAATGGAAAGAAGGACGAAGAGCCACGGGCTTGCTTTTTTCTGCATCATCCATGTCACAAAAACTAGGATGGGCTGTTGGGGGCGCTGTAACAGGATGGCTACTCGCTTATTATGGTTTTGAAGCTAATGTCGTTCAAACTGCTTTCACAAAAACAGGCATACAACTAATGCTCAGCTTTCTACCTGCAGCAGGAGCAATTATATCTATGCTTTTTATGTTTTTATATCCACTTAGCGAAGAAAAACTGAAAGTAATATCTAGCGAACTAGATGAACGCAGGGCTACAAAAGAATCCAATTAATGGAAAAATAAATTATAGAAGAAAAATATAACTAATCAATGGAAGATACTACAATGGCCACGTTATTCGAAACTCGTAAACAAACTGTTCAGTCACAGCATGAAGCGTTGTTAGGGAAGAAAAACAATCCAGTTGCAGAAGCAGGAAATGGAATTTTTAAGCGCTATGTAAACCCGGTGGTTACTGCTGCTCATACTCCTTTAAATTGGAGATTTGATTTTAATGAAAAAACCAATCCGTTTTTTCAGGAACGTATAGGAATGAATGCTACCTTTAATGCAGGTGCTATAAAATGGAATGGAAAATATATTATAGTGGTTCGTGTAGAAGGGGTTGACAGAAAGTCATTTTTTGCTATTGCCGAAAGCCCTAACGGAGTAGATAACTTCGAGTTTTGGGATAAGCCATGTGTAATACCTCAGTTAGAAGAGCCAGACACTAATGTATATGATATGCGTCTTACACTACATGAAGATGGTTGGATATACGGAATATTTTGCACGGAGCGTAAAGACCCTAATGCTCCCGCAGGCGATACTAGTGCTGCCATAGCTAATGCCGGTATAGTACGTACTAAAGATTTAGTAAACTGGGAAAGACTACCTGATTTAATATCTAATACAGGACAGCAACGTAATGTGGTATTGCATGCAGAATTTGTAAATGGTAAATATGCTATGTACACGCGTCCGCAAGATGGTTTTATTGATGTAGGTAGCGGTGGCGGAATTGGTCTTGGTTATATCGACGATATGACAAACCCAGTAGTAAATGAAGAGAAAATTATTTTTGGTAAAGAATACCACACCATATACGAGCTTAAAAACGGTTTAGGTCCTGCGCCTATAAAAACTGAAAAAGGATGGCTACACCAAGCACATGGCGTGCGTAATACTGCCGCAGGATTACGCTATACTATATATCTTTTTATGACAGATTTAGAAGATCTTACCAAGGTTACTCATAAACCTGCTGGTTACTTCCTTGCTCCTGAAAATGAAGAACGTGTGGGCGATGTTTCTAATGTATTGTTTGGTAATGGTTGGATTGCAGATGAAGACGGTACTGTTTATATTTACTACGCATCATCTGATACGCGTATGCACGTAGCAGTATCTACTGTAGATAAATTGGTAGATTATTGCATCAATACACCCAAAGATACTTTTACATCGGCAGGCTCAGTACAAACCATTATAAAACAAGTAGAAAACAACAAAAAATTATTATAATGGACAACCTAAAGCCAGATATGTACAGCGAATTGCTTTCTATTTTAGATTACTGGAGTAGCAATACCGTTGATGATAAAAATGGAGGTTTTATAGGTACAATAGATTATAATGATAATAAAGATTATACAGCCGAAAAAGGTTCAGTATTAAATGCCCGCATACTGTGGGCATTTTCTGCCTCTTACCCTATTACTAAAAATGCTAAACATCTTGCCATTGCCGAAAGAGCATATGCATACATCGTCAGTAGTTTTTACGATACCGAGCATGGCGGTATTTTTTGGAGTGTAAATCATAATGGCACGCCAAAAGACACCAAAAATCAAATATATGCCTTAGCTTTTGTTATCTATGGGTTATCAGAGTTTTATGCAATATCAAAAAATGAAGATGCATTACAACTGGCTATAAAACTATACCATAAAATAGAAGAACATAGTTTTGACCCTATACAAAAAGGATATTTCGAAGCATTTACTCAAGACTGGCAACCTATTGAAGATTTGCGCTTGAGTGATAAAGATGCCAACGAGAAAAAAACAATGAATACGCACCTACATATAGTAGAAGCCTATGCTAACCTATATAAAGTATGGAAAGACGATGGGTTAAAAAAGAGTATCCAAGGACTTTTAACTATAGTTGACAAACACTTTATTGATACTGAAACAGGACATTTAAGACTGTTTTTTAGTGAAGACTGGATAGAAAAAAAAGATGTACTATCCTACGGGCACGATATTGAGGCAGCTTGGCTACTACAATGGTGTGCTGAAGTTATTGAGGATACTAACCTTATAGCTATTTATAAAAAACACGCTATTAATTTAACCAAGGGCAGTTTAGAAGGTGTTGATAAAGATGGCGGACTTTGGTATGAGCTTGACATACATACCAATGAAATGATTGCCGAAAAACATTGGTGGCCACAATCGGAATTTATGATTGGGTTGGTTAATGCATGGCAACTTACCGGAGATAAAAACTACCTAGAAATAGCAGAAAAAAACTGGGCATTTGTTCAAAAATATATTTTAGACAAACAGAATGGCGAATGGATATGGGGGATAGATGCCAACTATAATAAAATTGAAAAAGACAAAGCTGGTTTCTGGAAATGTCCTTATCATAATTCACGTGCTTGTATAGAATTAATACAACGACTTGTATAGCGCATTTTAACTGTTGCAAATTTCACCTTATTTAATTGATGTTGATTATGAAAATGAATTTTATCAAGATAGCCGCAATAGCTATATCTATTTCTTTTACAAACTGTTCTTCTAGTGATAGTGGTTATACTGGCATAACAACTACTGACCCTGTTACCGAAGACCCCACAGAAGAGGTATTAACTCCCGAAAATGTGCGTAGTTATATGGCAGACCCTAATGCTACAGAAGAAACCGTTGCACTTTTTTACAACCTGAAAAAATTACAAAAAACAAAATACCTAGTAGGACAGCAAGATGCTTTTTCGAGTTTTTATAATGATGTTGCAGGCGAGTCTGATATTAAGAAAGCTACGGGGCACGACCCTGCACTTTTAGGGTCAGATTTTATGTTTATAACAGATGATCAAAATAATAACGAAGCTTCTAACTGGTTTTACCAACAAGAGCTACAAATAGCAGCCGATGCCATAGAAGCCTATGATAAAGGTATGGTAAACATATTTGCATGGCATTTAAGAGAGCCTTATGAAGGTGTTACTTTTTATGCAGATGATATGACCGATTTCCAGAAACAAAATGCATTTGCAAGTATTTTACCTAATGGTGAAAATCATGAGTATTACAAATCAAAACTAGACAAAGTAGCCGATGTTTTAAATAATCTTAAGGGCACAGATGATAAATTAATTCCTGTAATTTTTAGACCATGGCATGAGTTTGATGGTAACTGGTTTTGGTGGGGCGCTAATTACTGTACACCACAGCAATATAAAGAAGCATGGCAATTTACCGTTGAGTACCTGCGTGATACTAAAAATGTACATAACGTTTTATATGCTTTTTCTCCAGACAGGACTTATACTACCGATGCACAATACCTGAGCCGTTACCCTGGTGATGAATATATTGATGTTTTAGGAATGGATAACTACGGCGACCTTGCTAATGGTACTGATGGTGTAACAGCAGCAAACAATAAACTAAAAATGGTATCTGACCTTGCTAAAGAAAAAGTGAAAATTGCTGCAATGACCGAAACAGGTTACAGAGTTACAACTTCTACTAGCCCCATAGATGGTTTCTTTGCTAATAATATTTACAAATCGATGACCGATAATAATGTAGAGCTGGCTTTTGTAATGTTTTGGAGCAACAATCAAGATGGTTATTATGTACCTCCTGCTGGGCAGCCTAACACGCAAGATTTTATAGATTTTACAACTAAAACAGAATCATTATTGGTAAATACCTTACCTAATATGTACACTATTTCAGAATAAATATATACAACCATGAAAAACATAAAACTATTAGTCTGTCTTGTAGCTCTTCAGCTTGTTACCTCTTGCGGAGATAATAAAAAGAAAGAAGAATCTACTGAAAATAAAATCGAACAGGCTACTATAGAAAGAATAACTGTAAAAGGAACAGAGTTCTATAAAGGCGACAAACCCTATCGTTATATAGGTACTAACTATTGGTATGGTTCACTATTAGGAGCTAAAGAAGGTGGAAACCGTGAACGTCTTACCGAAGAGTTAGATATAATGAAAGCCAATGGTATTGATAATCTTCGTATAATGGTGGGTGCAGAATCGGGTAAGCAAGATTACACTGTTACCCCTGCCCTACAGCCAGAACAAGGTGAGTATGACAATAACTTGCTTGATGGGCTAGATTACTTACTTAACGAAATGCGTAAAAGAGATATGCATGCTGTGCTTTACCTTACCAATAACTGGGAATGGAGTGGCGGTATGGCACAATATTTAGAGTGGAACGGGAAAGGCAAACTGCCAAACCCTAACATTGCGCCTAATACATGGCCACAGTTTATGGAATATACTAAGCAGTTTCATAGTTGCGAGCCTTGTATAGAAGCTTTTAACAATCATATTAAGTTTATACTTGGTCGTAGTAACGCCTACAATAACGTAAAATATACAAAAGACAATACTATTATGGCTTGGCAGGTAGCCAATGAACCAAGGGTGTTTACAGCCGATAATGAGGAGAAATTTACCAAATGGCTTACGGGTGTAGTTAACCTAATAGATAGTTTAGACAGCTACCACCTTATCTCTACAGGTAGTGAAGGTAAAGCAGGATCGGCAGATGATATTGCTATTTTTGAACGCACCCACAACAACCCAAAAATAGATTACCTTACCATGCATACTTGGCCAAAAAACTGGGGCTGGTATGACCATAATAACGCAGAGTCAACCTTACCAGTAGCTATTGATAATGCATTAGAGTATATAAATAATCATATTACATTAGCCGAAAAAATGAACAAGCCTATAGTATTAGAAGAGTTTGGGCTACCTAGAACAGGAGAAAGCTTAGATAGGCAATCTTTTACTAAAGAAAGAGATACTTTTTATAAAGCTATTTTTGATAGGTTAGAACAGAGTGCAGCACACAAAGAGGCTTTCGCTGCTGTAAACTTTTGGGGGTTTGCTGGTACTGGCAAAAACGACCCTAACAATGGCAAGTGGGATAAAGGAGAAGATTATACTACCGACCCACCACAAGAACCACAAGGTCTTAACTCGGTTTTTGCTTCTGATACCTCAACCCTTACTATGATAAAAGAATACAATATTACGCTTAATAAATAAGTATACATTTAGAGATTTTAAAAGACAAAACTCTTCTAAAAAACATCTTAATTGATGTTTTTTAGAAGGGTTTTCATATTTAATACAGCTGTTAATCATGCGTTAAACGTCTATCTATTGTAATAGTATATTAGTAACTTTATGCTATTACAATAACAATTTTATTAACTACAAAAATACTATTATGGCTATTGAGAACGAAAACAATAAACAAAACGCTTCTGTAGGAAACAGCAAACCAAAAAATAACATCCCACCATCAGATGACCCTGCAATAATAAACCCTAAAGAGTTAGCTACATTTCCTAAGGAGAAAAAAACCGAAAATCCTGATCTTGATGAAGAGCGAGACAGTCATTTGGCTAACAAGGTAAGATCAGAAGAAAGAAGGGGGCGTAATATTACCAAAACAGGTACCATGCCAGATGAAAACGGATTCATGTAAATAGATTATTTTATTTCGATAAGAAGAAGGAGCTATACGCTCCTTCTTTTCCATAATAACATAATAGAAATATACATGAAAAAACACAAAAAACTCTGGATTACCATTAGCTCTATCATAGCCTTTTTAGTAATTGCTAATTTTGCGCTAGAGTCTGTTGCATTACATTATACCAACAAAGCCTTAAGCGAAATAGAAGGTTACAAAGGCAGTATAAAAGATATAGACATACACTTATATAGAGGGGCTTATCGTATAGACTCATTAGTAATTAATAAAATTGACAATGGTAACTCTCAACCTTTTGTTGCTATTGATGCCATGGATATTTCTATCGAGTGGAAATCTATATTCAAAGGAGCTATTACAGGCGAATTTTATGTAGAACACCCCGTTATTAATTTTATAAAAAGAGGCGATAATGTTGATACTGGTGGCGATAACGATTTTATACAGACTATAAAAGACTTATCGCCAATAACCATAAATAGGTTTGAGATAAATAATGGCGAAGTACATTATATTGACTATGCCACTACACCTAATATTGATATCGCAGCTACTAGCTTAAACGCCTTAGCTACAAACCTTACTAACGTAGACAATAAAGACACCCCGCTACCATCTAACATTACACTTAGCGCTAACACAAGCGGTAATGGTCGTATTAATAGTCATTTAAAAATGAATATTCTTAAAGAAACACCTGACTTTGATTTTAGTTTTAAGTTAGAAAAGATGGATCTTACCTATCTTAAAGATTTTACCGATGCTTATGCAAAATTTACCTTTAAGAAAGGAACATTAGGAGTATCGTCAGAGTTAGTAATGGATGACGGCAACTATAATGGTTATCTAAAACCTGTGCTTGATGATATCAAGATTATAGATCTTACACCTGACTCTGAAAGAGAAAAAGAAAAAGGTTTTTTTAAAAAAGTATGGGAACTTATTGTAGGCGGAACTGTAGCTGTTGTTAAAAACAAATCTGAAGACAGACTTGCCACCAGAGTACCGCTTAAAGGTGATGTTAAAGGCGGAGAACCTTTTACTTGGGCGCTTATTACAAATGTATTTCGTAATGGTTTTATAAAAGCTTTTGATAATAATATAGAAGGTTCTATTAATTTTACTGATGCTAAAGCTGAGAAAACCTCGCAAAAATAAATACTGCCAAGTATAGAAAAACAATTATGAACTACATAGAAATAATAGGTGTACTGGCTGCAATTTTTACTACAGTTGCAAACATACCACAAGCCGTTAAAGTAATTCGCACTAGATCAACAAAAAGCCTTTCGGCAATAACCTATTCTTTTCTTTTTATAGGCATGACACTATGGGTATTATATGGCATTGGGCTAAAAGATATGCCTATTATAATAACCAATGCTATCGCAGGATCATTATGTGGTATTATACTCACCCTAAAGCTAATTGAACTCTATAAAAACCGAAAAACTATAAATAAACCATCAGAATAACAGGAGTAAAAATCTAATTATAGTAAACCTATAAATTACAACATTACCCCTGTTGCTTTTTCAGGTTTCCATTACTTTTATATAATTTTACCGCATTAGCTTTATTATTAATAATCGTTAACGAATAGTTTATATGTATATCGACATTTTGGGGTTTACGGTATGTGCAGTCATAATATTTTTTGCAGGTAAAAAGTTATCTTTTTATGGCGATCTTTTAGCCGAACTTACTGGTATGGGGAAAGCTTGGATAGGTTTTATACTCATGTCTACAGTAACATCGCTACCAGAGCTTATGGTAGGCATAAGCTCTGTATCAATAGTAGGTTCTGCCGACTTAGCCGTGGGAAATATTGTAGGGAGTTGTGCCTTTAACCTAGGAATACTATCGTTAATGGATGTATTTACACCTAGAAACAAACCGCTTTTTAGTCAGGTATCACAAAGTCATATACTCGCAGCCTCTTTTGGTATTATATTAATTGTTTTAGTAGGCTTAGGGCTGTACCTCGACGATATTATTATATCGCCATCTATGGGACTCATAAGCCTTTCCTTTGGGGTTATTTATTTATTATCTGTACGCTCTATATACAATTATCAAAAAATAAACCCAGCAGAGAAAGTAGCAGAAGCCATTGAACAGTCACCCGAAGTAACTTTGAGAAGCGTAGGCTTAAAATATGCCGCTTTTGCTTTAGTTATTATCGCTACGGCTTCCGTATTACCTCATTTTGCAGAAGGTATTGCCATACATACAGGCTTAGGCGAATCATTTGTAGGAACATTATTTTTAGCCGTTTCTACTTCACTCCCCGAAATTGCAATATCTATGATAGCCATACGCACAGGCTCGGCAGATATGGCTGTGGGTAACTTATTAGGCAGCAATATATTTAACGTCTTTATCCTCTTCTTTGGTGATATTTTCTACACCAAAGGCTTATTATTAAAAGACGCATCAGATGCCAACCTTATATCGGTTTTCGCAGTGATTATCATGACTGCGGTAGCTATTATAGGTTTTATAGCACCTGGGCGAAGCAAAAAAATATTCTTAGCTTGGGATACACTAGCTATACTCCTACTCTATATTGCAAATATGATATTATTATATAAGTTGTCTTAAATGTGCGCAATAGTGTAACAAAAAACATTATTTGCTAACTAATAAGTATCAATCAAAAATTATATATAACATGACATCACATGAAATAGATTACGAAATATTTGGCGAAGAAATGCAGTATGTAGAAATAGAGCTTGACCCGCAAGAGGCTGTAGTAGCCGAAGCTGGTAGTTTTATGATGATGGATAATGGCATTAAGATGGAAACCATTTTTGGCGATGGTGGCAACCAAGACAAAGGCGTTATGGGAAAACTTTTCTCGGCAGGTAAACGTTTACTTACAGGAGAAAGTCTTTTTATGACTGTTTTTTTAAACGAATTTCACGGTAAGCGTAGGGTTAGTTTTGCATCGCCCTACCCTGGCAAAATACTAGCTATAGACCTTACACAATATGGTGGACGTTTTGTTTGCCAAAAAGATGCTTTTTTATGTGCTGCCAAAGGAGTAACGATAGGCATTGAGTTTTCTAAAAAAATGGGACGCGGACTTTTTGGTGGCGAAGGTTTTATTATGCAAAAACTAGAAGGCGACGGTATGGCATTTGTACACGCAGGTGGTACACTAGCACGCAAAGAGCTAGCAGCAGGCGAGGTATTAAAAGTAGATACTGGTTGTATAGTAGGTTTTACTAAAGATATAGATTATGACATTGAATTTATAGGTGGCATTAAAAACACATTATTTGGCGGCGAAGGTTTATTCTATGCTACATTACGTGGTCCAGGTACAGTATATATACAGTCTTTACCCTTTAGTAGACTTGCTGGAAGAATATATGCCTCGGCACCACAAGGTGGCGGAAATCAGCGTGGCGAGGGTAGTATTTTAGGCGGGATAGGTAACCTATTAGATGGCGATAACCGTTATTAAAGTTATACCCCTTAACACTTATTCAAAAAACAGCAGACAAAGGTTTGCTGTTTTTTTTGATATAGTAGTAATATCAATAGCGGATTTATATCTTATATAAAACAAAACAGCGAGCATAAAGCTCGCTGTTTCTACACATCTAAAAAAAAATTTGAATAAAATACGCTTAATAATAATTAGTTGGATCGATTTCGCCGGGGGGCAAAAAGCTTATTTTTATCCTGTAATCAAGAAGCAGGCGGGTCCCGATTAGCAATTCAAGTTTTATCAACGCTCGGGGGGCTATAAAAGAGAATTACTTTTCCCGCCAGACTTCTTTTTCAGGATTAATCTATATACAAAGCAATAGTTTCTTGTTTTTATCGTCTCTTATTCTGATACAAATTTGGTGAAATGAAGAGATGTAGTATAGGTAGAAATTACCTGTTTTACAAGATTAGGTAATTTTACGTATTCTTAAAAGTTGATAGATTATCTGAGGGTAAGACGTAGCTCCTCTACTCTTAATATTTCTTATTATTATGTTCAATCTCTTGAGAAAACATTTTAGTAGTATTCAAAAAATAATATTGCACCTAAATATTATGGATATAAACAAAACAGCGAGCATAAAGCTCGCTGTTTCTACACATCTAAAAATTTTGAATAAAATACGTTTAGTAATTATTAATTAAATCGAGTTAGCCGGGGGGCAAAAAGCTCAATGTCGTTTATCCTTAATTTAAGAAGTAGGCGGGTCCCAATTAGCAATTCAAGTTTTATTAACGCTCGGGGGGCTATAAAAGAGAATTACATCTCCCGCCAGACCTCTTTTTCAGGACTAATCTATATATAAAAGCAATAGTTTCTTGTTTTTTTTATCTCTTATCCTGATACAAATTTGGTAAAATAAAAACGCATAGCACAGGTAGAAACTACCTGTTTTTAAAAAACAGGTAGTTTTACATATCCTTAAAAATTAATAACTTATGAATTAAATAAGTGGTAGTTCTTCTACTTTCATTATACCTTGCTGTATGGCATATATTACTAAACCAGCAATGTTTTTTGCTCCTGTTTTTACAAACAGATTATTTTTATGACCTTCGGCAGTACGTTGGGTTATAAAAAGTATATCACCAATCTCTTTGGCAGTTTTTTGTCTACAAATAAGGCGTAGTACATCTATCTCTCTTTCAGATAGTGCTGCATCATCACTTAATATAGGTTTGGGTGTTTTTACAGCTATTTGCCCTCTCAAAACTTCAAGTTGGTCTTCTTTAAAATGATAGCCTTGTTTATGTACTATTCTAATTATATCTACTAGTTCTACAGGAGATATTCCTTTTGGTAAAAATGCCGAAACGCCTGTCTTTACCATAAACCCCATAAACGATTTTTGATAGTGTGATGAAATCACTATAATTTTTATATCAGGATAGTTTATTTTAAGATGCTCTGTTACTGCAATACCATCCATACCCTCCATCTTAAGGTCTAGAAGCAATATTTGTGGACGAACATCTTGCTCTGTAAGTTTATCTAAGAGTTCTTGCCCGCTATTTGCTGTAAATAGCACTTGTATATCGGCTGTGTTTTGTAAAAAAGATTGTAAGAGGCTTACTATTAAAGCATCATCATCGGTAATACCTAGTATAATTTTATCCATTAGCAATTGTTTGTTGTTTAGGAACAACAAACAAGGTTGTAGTCCCTTTTCCTATAGTTGAATCAACCCTGTATTTTGCATTAAGGTACTGTATACGCATTTCAAGACTATTGAGTCCCAATCCTTTTTTTAGTACCGAGGTATCAAAACCACAACCATCATCTTTTACAAAAAGAGTAAGGTAGTTTGACGTATGACGTAAATGTACTTTTACTTCAGTAGCCTTAGCATGCTTATTAATATTAGTCATTAACTCTTGTATCATCCGCACTACTTGTATTTTAATACCCACAGGTAAAGAGTCTTGATGCCTAACATCGCTAAAGTAATCAATTTTAAGCTTTTCTCCCCAAGGGTTAAGTAAATCGGCTATCAATTCCTGTAATGGTGTATGCTCTAGTAATGGAGGTGTTAAGTCATGCGATATTCTGCGAGCCTCAGCAATTCCTTCACCTAGCATTGTATCTATTTCTGTTATAGGCAGTCCTATCTGGCTTTTCATTCGCATTACTGTAAGCTTTCCTATAAGACTATCATGTAAATCAGATGCAATACGCATACGCTCTTTTTCTTGTGCTTGCAAGTTAGTTTCTATAAGCTTTTTTTGGTGTTCTAGTTGCATGCGAGCCTCACGTAAGTTGGCTTCTGTCATTCGCTTATAACCAGCATGCATTATTTTTACAACAAATAATAATATGGTAAAAACCAGTATCAGTGCAATTGCAATCCATAGGGCTATTACTTTCGGATCCTGCCACTTTTCCATAAACACGATAAATTTAGATATGTAAAGCAAAAATACAGGAATTAAAGCTAATTTCTATGTTTTAAAAATCTTGTTTATAATTATTATCCATCGCAAAAAAAAGGAGGTAATCAGTTATAGAATTATAACTGATTACCTCCTATAAGGTCATTAATATTAAAATTTCAGTATTAATTACAGTAATGATAATAGATAAAAACTCGCTTGTGTAATACCTGATCCATACGGAGGTACTGGCGTAACAAAATCTTCATATATTATTTTCATTTCTTTACAAGCAACCACTAAATCTGCATTGTAACCCATCGGCTGCCCCGTTTCTGTCTGTAATGCAAAACGCACCTTTACCTCTGGAGTGACAAAGTCTTGTGTGGGAATTGCAAAAGCTGTAAAAACACCTTCGGTAGTTGTCACTTTTTTAGGCACCCATACTGTATAATCTTTTTCCCACCTATCAACCCTAGTAACTGCTGTTGCAGAGGGTATCCTATCTAAATGCATAGGTGTAGGAGCAGTCATAGGTATTGGGTCAGGAAACACTTTACACACTTCTACATACGAAGCTATATCAATGGTATCTTTATTATCATAAGTAGAAGGTATCATAAATAATTTTAAGCAGCCTGCATGAATACCGAGATACGCATGACAGTATTTTGATATACCTTTATATTTGTGACTCATAAATGTAAAACAATTGCCTTGACCTAAATAATTAACTAGTTCTGAGCTATCTTGGCGTATGTCTTGCCATTTTTGAAGACTATTAACAATACTATCTTTATCCATATCATATTTTTTTAAAGGTTACCTAAACTGAAAATACTTTTATAGTTAACAGTATATAAAATTAATTCTTTTTACCTCATTATTTTATTGTTTTATTAAATTTATTGGGGTGTTAACTTACTTTGTCTTCCATTTTTCCATACTTCATTAATTAAAAATCCATAAAAAAGTAGAACTATTAATAAATTACCCATCCAAAAATAAAACTTAATTCCTGTACTTTCATTAACCAAAAAATTAAAGGGTAAAAAAATCAAGGTGTTTAAGGTAAAGAAAACTAACACTACTATATTTAACTTAAAATTATCCCATCTTGACTCCTTAAAGTCGTTCATCTTCTCATACAAGAAAGTTAATGCCAATAGTATCACAACAAAATTATCTACTACTTTGGCATAAGGCTGGAAATATTTAACATCTGTTTTAAAGAAAAGATAACTAAATAACTCCCAACTAATGTATAATATTGCAAGTATATTTACAATAAAAATAGGCACATATCTTTTACTTAATAAAAATTTGTAATAAAAGTATCCTACTCCCATAACTTCAACAAGACTATAAACTATTAATACAACATGGTTATTACCATATTGTGCTAAAAATCTACCTGTCAAATCTACACATAGCATAGCTAAAAAGTAGTAAATAATACTCTTATGGATAGCATTTAATCTTTTATACAATAGCATCCCTAACAAGACACCAAGAATCAAAAACACAGGAGATAACTGACCTAATAAACGAGAAAATTCAAAAATTGACATTCTATTACAAACTCAATAAAAAGAAACTTTCTGGGACAGCCGAGGCATTATATGGCGGTACAGGGGTCACAAAATCATCATAAAACACCTTACTTTCATCTTTATTAGTTATTACTAAATCAATAATAGAAAGGGCAAGAGGATCAGTAGTATCTTTGCGAAGTGCAAAATTCACTTGAGAGTCTGGCAGTTCAAAATCTTCTGCATCAATTTTAAATGCTAAAAACATCCCATCAGTAGTTGCTGCTTGTTTTGGCGTCCATATTTTATAATTCTTATTCCATCGTTCTATCCTGTCTTTTGCTATACCCTCAGGTATTCTACCTCCTCCTAAACTCCATATTACAGGACTAGGAGTAACATATTTCCATATATCTGCCGCATACTCTTCTTTATCATATTGGCTAGGTATTAGCATAAAAATCAATCGTCCATCATATATACCAGGATAAGCATGTATGTCTTCAAGAATCTCTTCTTCATATCTGTTTATATCAAAAAAAAAGCTATTCCCTTGTTCAAAATAACTTACAAGGGCTGCACCATCCCTGCTTATATCTCCCCATTTATTTATACTTTCTTTAATAACTTCGTTTGTCATACTAAATGGCTTCTGTGTCATAATTATATTCGTTTAGGTTAAAAAAATTATTTAGATTGTGTTTGTGTGTGTTAAGGTAAGCAAATATAAGAAGGTATTAACAAATATAATTATCCTTATTTATATTATAACTCAACAATAGAGTAGAATATTGGGAAAAACAGAACCTTAGCACACCTTAAAAACAGGCTAAAAACAATTATAAATAGGTTTTTATATAATAATAGTATTATTTATTTTAATTAAAGTTTAAATACTATTAATGTAAATTTAAATAATTGATTATAAGAATAATATATAAAAAATAAACATATAAACACATCAATATAATGACGCTATATAACTGTTAAAAACTTTAAAACAACTACCCCATAATGTCATTTTTAGTTATAGTTTAACATTATTTATTTAACAAAAAAAGAGGCCTAAATTAGACATCCTTTTTATTGATTAATACAATTTAATATTTCTAGCTAATTGTTGTTATACAACCTCATGCTTTATTCCAAAGAGAGGCGCAACAAGAGGCGTTTCATAATTACTTGGACCAGCAAAAGTTCCTGTTAAAATAGAGCCCGTAGGAATCTCTATATCCCAAAAACTACCGTCCATAATTAGCTCCTGTACCTTTATCGTTCCAAATAAGGTTGCCAACCTTTGCAGCATTAACTAAATCATCTCGCAGACACATTACTAAAGACTTATCAGGTTTATCATATCCAGGAATACAACATATTCCCATTGCAACATATCCTTCAGGGGCTATTGGCTCCCAGAAAGATCCATCCATACTAGCTCTAGAGCCTGTATCTTTATAAATAAGTTTAAAATCGACAGGATGAGCTAAAACATCTGGTACATTATCTTTAACTACGAGTATTGAACCAGAAGGAAAATCATAATTCGACTGACCATAAGAATCAATTGTATGAAAACCAATTGGAATATTGATAGGGTTATAGAAAGCTCCATCCATATTACCACCACTTCCTTTATCCCACCAAGCTAATTCAAATGAATTAACAATACTAATTTTAATTTTTAAAATTGATCATTCTAGCATTGTTATCAAAACTAATTGTAGCTACTCAATCGAATTATTTTGTCTTGATTACTTATCAAATATCTTACAACAAATCAGACCAAAAAAGAATATAAACCATTGACTTTGAAATATTACAAACACCTAGCTTTATTTCAAGAATACATTTAAAATTGAACAATCATACTTTCATAAATAAATGCTAATATAATTTAAACACTATCTTTCTCTCTATAAAAACAAATTTGAATTAAACCAACACGATAACAGCAACTTAAAGGTTTATTATCCCACCTATCAACAATAACTACTAAAAAATCAAACATTTTATCCTTATTTATCTTGCAAATGTAAATAATGGTCGTATATTTGCACTCGAAACAACGCGGGATAGAGCAGTAGGTAGCTCGTCGGGCTCATAACCCGAAGGTCACTGGTTCGAGTCCAGTTCCCGCTACTAAAAGGCAAAGCCTTAATTTACAACGGTCTTAGAGCAATCTAAGACCGTTTTTTTATGGCTACACTTCGCGAGCTTTTACAAATTGAACATAATTCTGAACACGATTTTGCAACGAAAAAGAATTACGGTAAAGTAAATATCTATGATGCTAAGGGCAATATTTCTGCCCGATGGTACATTTATTACTCTTTCAGAAATCCCGAAACAGGTTATCTTGAAAGACAACCCAATGTATATATGAACATTAATGATTTTGACACGCTACGGGAACGTACTAGAGCTGCTAAAATTGTTAAAGAATCATTGGAGCGATTATTGAAACAAGGGTTTAATCCTTATGACGAAAACCCTCCTACTCCCAAAAATGCAAAAACTAGTAATAGTAATAAGTCGGTAAATGATGCTATATCATTCTCATTAACCATATCAAAAAAGGTATTAGCAGAATCATCTTATACCGATCACCAAAGCAGGGTTACACAGTTTAAAAACTGGTTGATAAAAAAGAATTTAGGCAATCATAAAATGGCTGACATTGAGCATGAGACGGTCATGGATTTTTTAAACGAAGTATTGCAACGCTCCAGCGCGAGAAATAGAAACAACACACGAACAGCTTTGGCTTCTATGTATAAAATTTTATTAGCTAATAAAATTGTAAAAATCAATATTGTTGAAGGTATTGATAAAATAAAAAGTACCCCTCAAAAAAACAAAACCTATACCGTAGAACAGGAGGAGAAAATATTGCAATTACTACAAAAAGAAGACCCGTTAATGTTGCTTTTTGTGCAGTTTATATCATTCAATATGCTACGCCCAATTGAAGTATGCCGACTTAAAATTAGTGACATCAGCATTAAAGAGCGCATTCTTAAAGTGCGTGCTAAAAATCAGCCTTTAAAGACCAAGATAATTCCTGAAATAATGTTGCGTAACATCCCAGACCTCAGTACATCAAACGCTACAGATTTTTTATTTACACCAATGGGTCCAGGTGCATGGGAAACAAAAGAAGTGAACCGAAGAAATTATTTTTCGGCACGCTTTAAAACCATAAAAGAAAAACTAAACCTAAACGACAATTACGGACTGTACAGCTTTAGGCATACCTATATAACCAAAATATACCGAGAACTACGAAAGACATTAAGCCCTTTTGAAACCAAGAGTAAACTAATGCTCATAACAGGGCACACTTCAATGACAGCACTTGAAAAATACCTTAGGGATATTGATGCCGAATTACCTGAAGATTATTCCAATCTTTTAGAATAAAAAAAGCCACTCTGTTACGAGTGGCTTTTTTGCTATTATTTCTTGGCTTTGGGCTTTGCTTTCACTACCCTACCGCCTTTCGCATACCGATAATCCTTCTTGAGTGTACCATCGGCTTTTACGCCTGTTGGTTTTACTAGTCTTCGGCAAGACTTTTTTACGGATGCCTTTTTTGTTGTTTTTCTTGCTGTTGCCATATTTCAAATTTTAACTATTATTCATTACCTCCAGTTGTTGTTGCAACTGTTCTATTCGGGTGGTGTTTTGGGTCAACTCTTCCGAGTACAAAAAAGCCATTGGTAACCTTGCCAGTGTACCACCAGCTACAAAAAACCCAACTTTACCCCAAAACCCTAACTTTTTGTTACGGGCAATAAGCACCCCTACTGTAGAACCTGCTGCCGAGAATGCCCCCGTTTTCATTGCAATAGCCCTGTTTTTAGCCTCAAGTGTTGCAATCTCGTTTTGTATCGTTATCTCTTCCATGTTATACTTTATTACTATTAAAAAGATTTAATTCCAGTAACAGAAATATAATAAGCTGCTCCAGGTATTTTTTCCATTTCGGCAAGTGGCATCCATACAAGCTCGCGAGAACCATCATTAATATAAGCTTGCTCTTCCTGATAGGTTACACGTTGCCCTTTCATTATTCTATATTTACCAGGATTCCCAATTGCTAAAACCACTTTATCTTCAAGAGAAGACAAGGGTACTGTAGCGGGTTGACCGCTTGGCAAGTGCCGAACAACATCAAAGTCATTATAATTGTTATTTTGCTGTAATGCATTGTTTCCACCACTACTGCCAAAAATCTTATCTCGCATTAAATAAGCTGTAGCTGCTGCTGCAACCGTAAGCCCTATTACTACTTTTTTATTCATAATTATTTATCTTTATGTTACTGTAAAACTTATTTGGGGTGCTGCTACCTCCTGAGCTGGTTCGGGTTCAGGCTCATTTGCAAAAATCTCTTCGTGTTTTTTAGGATTATGCTTTTTTAAGCCCTCTTCCCATACTACAAAATGCCCGTCACCATATCGCCCTCTATTCTCCATTAAAAAGTCTTCTACGGTACATATCGCATCTACAATATGTGTCCAACCTTGATCGCCTTTAAAATTTCCGCTTTTGGTTACCTCGAATACTAGCACAAAAGAAATTTCAGGAAACCCATTAATAAAACGCTCTTTAAACTCATGAGGCTTAATACCTGTCTTGTTTATATAGTCGTTTATCATATCAATAAAAACAAACTGATAATCTCCCGTTTGTAACAATTTCTCTAAATCCTCCAGTCTGTCTGCTTTCGTTGCAAAGGCATTCGGGTTGTCTTCCATACCTGAGTTTCTCCAAATATCTTGTGTCGACTTATTAAAACCCTGATCGACAAAATTGTATAGTACATTGCCAAACTTGGTAAGATAATTGGCAAACTGCGCAGCTCCCGATGTTTTACCATTTTTAGGTTTACCCCAAATGGCAATTTTCATGTTCTTTGCAGGCTCTTGCATAAATTCAGACCAAACCCCATCCATTTTAAGACTTTCAAACTCCATATTCATAAGATCTTCTGACGACATAACCAGTGCATTATTCGATACTGGAGACTGTTTCTTAACTGCTATTGGTGTTGGGCTATTTAAGCTTTGTTTCTTAACTGGAGCTTTACGTGCTGCTTGCTTCTTTCTCCCGTTAAGGGCTAAGGTTAATTGCTTAGTATCTGCAACTTTTGATTTACGAGTTCGCTTTGCCACGGTTTTCTTTTCTGGAGCTTCTTTAGTAGGCTTTACCGTTTTTGGTTTCGGTGTTGCTTTTTTAGGTCGCTTCGTTGGTTTTGGCTCTTTTGGTGCTTCTACCGCTTTCTTTAAATCTTCAAAATATTTCGGGTTGCCATCCTCATCAGGCTGTAGTATATAATCGGCTGCCTTTTGTGCTTGAGTGGCAGCACGCATCAAAAATCTATTATCCCCCTCCAAGTGAGGTATTAAACCATGCCATCCTTTTAAATATGCTGCATGGTTTTTATTGGTATGCCATAAAACACCTGCCTCTGCACTTAAAAATGTAGCCGAAAATTCAGCAATCAACTCTTCAAAAGCATACTCTTTAGTACCAAAACCATTTTTTAAATCGCGTGCTAAACGAGAATCATGCCCTGTACTATGAGCTAATTCATGAAAAACCGTTCTATAATAATCGGAATTTGTATTAAAATCTTTATAAAAAGGAATCTGAACATGATCAATATCAGGTCTATAATAAGCTCGATCACCACCAAAATCAAAATCGGGAGCAGGTGTTGGGTAATTATTAATAATACTTTCAGCTATATTATTCCTATTCTCCTCAAGCGCAGGCAATGATTTTTTTACAAACCCCGTTTTAAAATTATCTAAATCAAAATCAATCCCTGTAATATCTTTACCATTAAAAACATTATAATATTTTAAGATTGGTAAATAATACTTAGAAATCATTTCAATAGAAATATCAGTTTTTAATCCTGGAATCTTTTCTCTATTTTTCTCTAATAATCCTATAAATTTTTTCGCATCATAGCTAGATATATTAACAGCATTATTTTTATAAGTATATAATTTTGTAAAGTATATAACCTTTTCTGCTTTAGCCCCTTTCTTTAGCTTTCCTTTTAGTTGTTCTATTTGCTTAAAAGTTAGAAAAAAAGGATTTTCTAAAAGTTGTAATTCTGTCAATAAAAATAGATTGACACCTCTATATCTTTTTTTACTAATAAAATTAAACGGTAAAGAATAACCTTCAGCTTCCCATCTTTTAACATAATCCGATGAATTTGCATCCTCTATCTTTTTCAACATCTTATCCGTTATCATCTGATAAATCTGATCGGGCGATACTGCTTTGCCTAAGCCCTCAATAGTATCATCTGTATCATGCTCGCAATCCAAACAATGTAAAAGGCTTTCAGGAACAACCTCTATAGCAGGATGCTCTAATTCAATATCAACTTCTTCGCCCTCAGCTATATGTTCTAAAGCTTTAGTAAGTCTTTTTACAAGCTCGTATTGTTCTTGTTCTTTCGCTACTGCAATTAATTCTTGTACCATTGCTCTTGAAACTGTAGCACCGTTTAATCCGTTAAATGTATCTACTGCACTCATCGCTATCCTTCTACTATATATTCATTGCCCAATACTGATAGTGTTGCAATGATGGTTAATTCGTTAAAGTCTAAATTTTGATTTCCTATTACATTACCCAATACATTTTGAGTTAACATACTAATGGGAATGCCTGTTATTTCTATACTAGAATGTTCTGGTATAGCTATACTGGTTACGTTTACATTAGCTGTACCTAGAAACTGATTTTTAAAATAAATATCTACTTTCTTTAATGTAACAAGCGAACCACCCGACACATAAAACCCCTGATTTGTAGGATTGTTTATTTTAAGCCCAAGCTTGAAGCTTATTGTTTTTAAACCGAATTTAAGGTTCGACAACCCCGAAGGCTGGATACTCATACGGTCAAAAACAGCTTGCATTTTTTTGATCTTTTCATAAGCAACTAAAGCTATGCCCGTAAGCAAAAAACCTGTTACTATGAGTACGTTTTTAGTCTTCATTATCCAAATAGATTAGTAGGGTCTATTAAAGCTCCTGTACTCTTGCTACGTACTTCAAAATGTACATGGTTGTTCATTGTACTACCATACTTGGCAGCGATATTTTGCGCCGTTGCTACTGGAGCACCTGCAACTACAGTACTACCTACAGGTACAGTAAGGAGCGCATAAAATATTTTTGCTTCATACGTATCATTCTCAATCACAAAACCCTTATAACTAAAATCATCAGCATAAGGCATAGCTACTCTTTTTATTGTACCCGAAAATGGAGCTAACACAGGCTGCCCAGGAGCAGCTATAACATCAACCCCGCTATGCTTACGCGAACCGCCCGAACGCGATGCACCAAATGCACCACTACCCCAACCATCTAAACCTCTTATTTTTTGCCCGTTAACTATTTTTGCAAATGCTTTTCCTGTACTCATAAATAAATATGTTATGGCTATTCCGCCGATTATGTAAAGAATTTTCTTAGTACCCATGAAATAATTTTTTTTCTAAAAAGTAGTATTGCAACTAGCACCGCAATAAGCAACCACCACCAACTCAAAGAAGCCGAAGGCTCTGACACTACACTCTTGCCTTTTATAGCAATAGTAGCTTTCGTACGCCTAGAACCGCCCTCACTTTCGCTTGCTTTTATATCATTATGACGGGCTGTATTCGTGTTTTTACTTTCGTTTAGCTGCTCATTAATAGTGGTATTTTCATTTTTACTACTAACCTTTATTATTGCATTAGTAACTTTTACTGTACCATCAGGCGTAACAATATCAATAGCTTTAGTGCTATCTACTGGGGTTAAGGTAAAATCGTTGCTAGTAATACTACTAACTGTATTGGTAGCTCTTATGATTTCATTTTCCTGCTTTACATCAACAGTAGATTTATCGGTAGTTGTTGTGTTTCGTAAATAAGTATCAAAACTATCTAAGCGTACTTTTTTATCTTGTTTTTCTACTTGCCGCGTTTTGCAACCTGAGAGTATTGCAAGCAGACAAAAAACTAAATATAGCGTTCGGCACTTTTTCATCTTATAAATTGTTACAATGTTTACACTTGCTTTCATACTCAGCTAGTTTCTTTTTGACTAGCTCAAATTCCTTTTTTAGCTCTTCATACTCTTTTTGCTGGTCTGCAACAAATGTTTTATAAGCTGCCTGCATTTTTACCAAAACATTAGTTTCAGCCAATTGCACCTGAGATTTGCGAGAAACCCAAGCAACATAAGCACTTGCTAATGATGTTCCGCCAAGTATATAATTTAGTATTTCTGCTACTGACATAATTATTCCTGTATTTCTGTAAATTCTACTTTCTTTAATAGGGCGGTAACAAGATCATTTTGTAAGCTCTCCCAAACATTCGATTTTAAAAAATCTAAATACTCGCTGTTAAAGTCCTTTACGCTATGCCTCGCCTTGTTAATGCGTTCACCCTCTACAATATCATAACTGTAAAAAACCGCTTCTTTTTTACGGCTGCTATAGTTACCTATTGATAAATCTTCAAATACAAAAACTTTGTTATCGCATTGGATTTCTAAATTTTCAATGCTGCCATTAGTAACAGTATATTGCTTTCCGTTTTTGGCTGTTAGTATCATGCATCAAGGTTTTCAAAAATTAATTTTTCTTTGTTAAGCAATGCCGTTACACGTTGGTCGAAATTTTGTACTTCTGCCCCAGTGTAGCCCGTCCAGTTGTAAATTAAGAATAGTCCTAACCTAATAGACATTCCAACCTGCCCCTGAGCAATAATAAAATAATCCTCCGCTCCTATAGGGTACTCTTCAATGACTGGGAAAAAGGGCGAAAATGAACCTACAGCGTTACCATACTTCATTTTTACACCCAAATCCTGCCCCATATTCACAACCCCTGCTGTAACTATACTTTCATTTTCGTTATGGTTGGAGCTTTCAGGATTAAGTAGGTTTGTTAATTCTCGTTTAGGAACGGTTGCACCACCTCTGATACTTGCCTCAAACCTACCTAAAGATGCTGCCCCTGTCGTTATAACAATGCCTGTAGTACCGTTTGATCCTGTCCTAAAAGGACTGTTAGCCGTAATTGAGCCATCAGCAAACGTATTTTTCATAATAGCATAAATGCCGAATTTTGAGCCATTATGTAAAAAGCGATAATCGTCAACACTATTAGAACCTAAACTAACGAGGTTAGATTCTGACTTTACCCACAACCCATTTTCATAGACTGGCATTCTTTCCGTTCTTCCTTGTTTTACTGTGGTTGGGTTAATCGACTTGTCGCCCCATGATTTGACTTGCCCCTCTTGAAGCTCTACACGCTCCCGTGCATCATTCCATTGCACAAGACCTGGTATAGAATTAAAATTCTCTTCTGTATTTAATATTAGCCCTGTTATATTTAGTCCGCTTAGTACATTCATTATTCTGCTATGGGTAAAGAGGTTATCGTGTGCTTAATCTCTATATTCGCATTTGTCAACTTATTAATCGTATTTACAAAGCCAACGGTTACAACATCGCCCGAAATTGATACATCAATTCGTGTATCTGTATTAGTAACATAGTCTGAAATAATTGACGAATATTGTTTATTATACCTTTCGGTATCACGGCTCACATCGGTAACAACGCCTCCAATATTTTGTAGTAAAAATTGCGCCCTGCCATTGATATAATTGCCGTCGATATTCATTACCGTAATATTGGCAACATCTATAGTGATAGTGCTGTTATTGGGTAGTGTTATTGCTTTTATGGGTGTGGTAACACTTCCCGCGCATTCTATAGCAATAAACTCGGTTTCATTATAATCTGAACCGCTAACCAACCGCAAGGCTGTGAATATTCTTGTTACACGTTTGCTCGCTACCGTTCCTACACTCAAGAAGTTTCCTACTGCATCAAAAAGCTTAAAGGCTTCTAATGAATCAGGTAATACTTTTATCCCCATGTTACCGTCCGTAACATCTTGGTAGGCTTCCCATATTGCCTGCGTACCTTTTATGGTTAGTCTTTTTAGCTGTTCATTCCAAAACACATTAGAGCTTCTAAAGAATGCACCTAAGCGCGAAAAAAAGGCGACACCATAAACATCGGACGTGTCCGAAAGGTTTTCAAATTCTATATTGTTGCCCTTATTGGCTTTTTTGTCAAGCTCGCTTTGATTAGACAATACACTACTGTAAAACAATACCAAATCAGTATCTACAAACTGCAACAAACCATCGCCATAACTACCGCGTGTTGCATCTGGAGAAAGCACATATACATAGCTATCTGTGCCTGCTGTAAACTTGAAATAATAGATTTTGCTTTCGTCGCTTACATCTATAGGTGCAGCACTTGTATTCAAATAG
Source organism: Flavobacterium arcticum (assembly GCF_003344925.1). NCBI lineage: Bacteria > Pseudomonadati > Bacteroidota > Flavobacteriia > Flavobacteriales > Flavobacteriaceae > Flavobacterium > Flavobacterium arcticum. The sequence continues at coordinate 294,408 of NZ_CP031188.1, forward strand.
GTAAAAAGGTCAGGTAATGATGCTATTACAAATTCAGGAAATACAACTGCATCAACTGCCGAAAGTGCAACATCGGTAGTTTGCTCATTGGGGTACAAACGATCTATCTCTATCAATGTTTTTTCTGTAGCATAATCCCCAAGAGGTGCATAGGTAGTACCAGAGGGTAACTGAACTAAATATTTTTTAACAATATATCCGCCCGTAACAACATCACTAACGGCTACCGATATTACAGGTAATTGCCCTGTAGGTACTGTTAAATTGAAAATGCCTAAAACATCCTGTAATGATGTAGTATTGGATATATAACCCAAAAAGTATTCGTTAGCTTTTACTTGCGTAGCTACGCTGCCCAATGAAATATATGCTTCTATACCTGTACCTATCATCATTGTTTTTTGCTTTTATGATATTTATATGCCACAACCCCTGTTAATACTAGTAACAGGATAATTATTAAGCCGTTATTACTTTTTTTTTTAAGGGTATGCCCAGTATTGCAATGGCATCTTTATAATCCTGATTGGTTATAGCATACGAATCATTGCCGTTTTCTATCATTGCAATGATTTTGCAAAGGGCTATTATCGTTTCTTCGCTTAGATCTAATGTTGCTGTTTTAGGAATACCAAGCGCACTAACAACACTATTGATATAAGCAGTAGTATTATTTTCAAAACTTGGTGCATACTTGCTTATCAGCTTTTCTATAGTGTTTGTACCTTTGTTTATGTGCGTTATCAGATTACGCATCATGGCACGTATGCCATAGCGCAACTCATAGAATTGTTCAAACTTTGCATCGGCACTATTACTATGAGGGATTTTACCCTCCCATGCTATAGAGGTGCGGATTAAATTACCAGGATTATTATTGCGTAATCCACGGGCTAACTCGGTTCTATTTAAATAACTCTTTGGCATTATATTATTATCGTTTTACGTGTTGCTAATCCTGTTGTGGTTGTACTGCTACTCTTTTTAGCTTTATTCGCTAGTACTACCGCTATGGCTAATATGCCTACACCAATACCCACAACTAATAATTTGTTATCTTTTTTGGTCTTACCCTCAATAACAATAGCCTCTTCTAACTTTATAACTGCTGGAACGGCGTTAACAGGAAAATGAACTTCTTTATACCCATGTGCAGCTATTTTTATAATACTGGAGGGATGCATTGCAATAAATTCAAAGTCTCCAGTTTCAGGGTTACTCCAAGCATTCATGCCCACTACAGGTAAAATACCGTTGATAGGCAAAATTGTTGCTACCTCGCTTATCTGAGCTATTTGATATATTGGGTTACCCTCTGCATCGGTAACTTTTCCGCTTATAACTATTGGCATAATCTTATAATTCAGTTGGGTACTTTAATCGTAGTGTTTCGTATTCAGAGGCGTTAAGCTCATTTTTAAGCCATTCCTTTAAACCGTATTTATTTAAAGTATTCCCGAAATATTCGTAAATATTCCCCATAGTTTTATTGTAGGAACGCTGCCCAAAAGCAGTAACAATTTGTTTAAACTGCGTTGCATTTACAGGTTGTAAGGCATTTTTAATAGCTTGCTCATCTGTACCGCTAATTTTCATAGCATTGTACAAGGTTTCGGCTATAGCTTGAGCATCAATAGGCGCACTATTACCATTCCCTGTAGTATCATATTGTGATCCTGAATTATCAATTTTACCTACAATAACCCTATACAGAATAAAGACAGCTAAAACACCTCCAGTAATCAATAATGGTTTCTTATATTTTTGGCTTACATCCATCGCTATATCACATTACCTATTAAAAATCTTATTTCGTCTTTTTCCGAATCGCTAAGCTGATCGGTTAACCATTCCGTAAGGTTCATATCGCTAAAACCACCCCACATTTTACGCTTACCAAAGGCATTAAACACTTTAGACCATGCATTTTGATTAAGCCCTGCAAGGTTATTTTTGATAGTATCGAAATCGACACCCCACCCATACATCGCTTCATAAATAGCATCGGCTTTGGCTTGTGCCTGACCGTTAGTTATATTAGCAGGTGTAGTATTGGTATTTGTACCTTGACTTATAAATCGGTTTTGATAGGCTTTATATCCAAAATAGCAAGCAATACCAACTACAGCAACAACACCTACAACCTTAGCTATTTTAATTCCCTCTTCGGTTACCTTTTTTTGAGTGTCTAAAATTTGGGTAATAGCCCCTTTTCCCGCTGGAGATTGTGCCGCAGCAATCAAAGCGGGATTATTGAGGCTATTTGTATTTTCTGTAGTTGTTTCCATAGTGTTCTATACGCTAAACATTGTTTTTAGCATCTTCCAGTTCTTTTTCATTGCTGTTAATGCTTTGGGCGAATTAATAAGCTGCTCGATACGCTCCTGATCTTCCATAGCAAGACTGGCAAACTTGGTAAGGTTAGCTGCTTTCTTTCTTGCATCAAACACGTTACCTGCTGTAACAGCTATTGTTACTGTATGTTCTATTTTTGTACTCATGGCTTATGTATTAGGTATTAAATTATGATTGACTAATAGTTGCTCTAAGGCTTCTCCAAACCCTTCTTTAGTGTTGATTCCTTTCAATGCAAGTAGTATATAACTACTCACACCATCACTTGTACCTTGTACCTCTTGTATCAACTGTTGTTTTACTGCTGATAGATTAGAAGCAGAGGCAAGACCAGCATCGCTTTCAATAGCAGGTACACTACCTTTCATTGCTGCCATAAGCGCAGGGGCATAATCAAGAGCTTTCAACCACATATCGCCATTATTTGCCTTTTGGTTTATATCAAACTCTTTTTTCAAGGCTTCTCGCTCCAAATCGGCAACAGTTTTTTTTAACTCTTTATTCTCGACTTTTAAGTCTTGATTCTCTAATAAGAGTGTAGGGTAATGTTGCGTTTTATAAAGAACATCTGGTATATTAAGCCCTCCCATTAACTGCCCCATATCAAAAGGGTTGGGTTGAGTATTATGGACTGGTGCAGGTTGGTTATGCATTGGCTGATTATTGTTTTTGGAAAGATTAAAATAATGTACAGGCTCAACTACTTTCCAGCCTGAACCATTTTTACGCTTTATTTTTATACCAAACTTTTTAATATTTGCATGGTATATTTTTTCATCAAAGTATTTATCTACACTTCCTGCTTCGGCTTCCATCTCTGCACCTAACATATTATTACATATATTAGTTAGCGTATCACTATCAAAAATCTGTACAGCGTAATACTGATCCGTCTTTAATTTTGTGATTATCTCATTAAGTTTCTGTTGCGGCGACATATCTTAACAATTTAAAGGGTGAATTAATTTTCTATAGTCTAAAATGGCGTTGCCTGTACCTCCTACAAAGGCAAACTTTATTTCTAGTTTTGCCGTTGCCGTGCCATCGCCTGGTATGTTGAAGCTGCCAAAAGGAACACCTATATCAGCATTAAAGGCAGGAACAGTACGAGGTACACCATTCACACTAACCGTTAATGCGGTTGTACCGTAATTAGAAATCGTTAAACTCGTAACGTCTTCTATTGTTGTACTATCATCTTCAGTAAAAGGGAGTGAAACAAAACCTGACTGTACCATTTTCTAACAGTTTTTGTTAGTGAAATCCTGTGCATAAACAAGGACAAGTTGTCCTACAAGAGCTGTATCAAAAGCTTCGGTTGCTCTTATTTTTAAATGAAAGGTCTTACCTCCACTTTCAAAATGTACGGGCTTTTTACCGTCATAGTAGGCTGCTTCACGATCTCTGTAATTTGAAATGTGACTTTCAGGAGATATAACTTCTCCAGTATCTGTTGTAATTTCAACAGTAACCATTCCTGTATTAGCACCACCCTCTTTAAATATGGCACACCCCGTTATAATGCCATTTTTTTCTGGCTTAAATGGAAATATCTTACCGTTAGAACCTGCTGCTACTACAAATGGAACTGCGTATTCATATTGATTTATCATACTTTTTAGAATTAAAAAAAGCCAAAAGCACTGCCTTTGGCTTTTTCAATTAACAACTAACCTAACTAACCAATTATTACTTTACGAAAACCTCATGCGTGTGGAACTCTAAACGAGCAAAGCAAGGGGCATCTTCGGCAGCACCTGGTACAGCAACGCCATCAGGGAACTGCCACTCTATTTTGTAGTCAACATCTGGCGCAATGATCGGTAGATGTGATATTTCTCTGAAATCATCACTATTTGATGTTGCTGTATCTTTTGCAAGCAAATCACTCACTGGTACAAAAAGTATCTCTTCGCCCTGACTGATTTTTAATACTGAGTTTTTAACTGCTGGAGTAGCTGTACCATCCCATTTTGCAGCACCTATTGTAGTAGCTGTGTTTTCTGGTTGTAAGCGAATACCATCAATAATAATATGCCTACCTCCATTAAGACGGTTACCGTCAAAGTTGGTTATACCATCTATTTTTTTAGTGTTAGCATCTACTAATTGTATTGCTCCTCCCTTACCTTTTAGGTCAACATTCAGATAAAAGTTTTTATCTTGAAGCGTGTAACCATTCTTTACTTGAAGTTGAGTTTTATCTGCAAAAGTCGCAAACCTCTCAAGAGCTAGTGCATATAGCGCAAATCTATTTTTCATCGTAATATATTTTGTTTTTGTTCTTAATTAATTTTTATGATTCTTTGTATAGCAAGCTCTTATGCTGCGTGCTTTTTAATGGCTTGCAACATTGGGTCTGAAAGGATAGAGCTTGTAAAATCTACTTGCTTTGCCTCTATAACTTGTGGGGTATATCGTGGTGTAAAAGGTGCGTTTAGTGTATTTACACTATTGCAACTACAACCCAAGCCCAAAGCATCGGCTACAATACCGCTTTTTGTGGCTACGCTGCTTTTTGAAGCAAGCGACTTAATAGCCTCTAAGCCTTGTACTACAGCCATTCCTAAGAATGTACCTTTTACAATGGTTGCTCCTTCGTCCTTACCGCCTACAGATGCCATAGCGACAAGGGAAGCAAGCATAATACCGCCACGCTTTGCTAGTAACATATTTTCTTCTTTTTTCAAGGCTGCTGCATCTTCACTGTTTGCTGTAGGCTTATGAATAAGACCTATTGCAACCCTCGATGCAAAACCGCCTGCAAATGCACCACCAGCTAAGAGGGCAGTGTCCTGAAATGATTTTCCTGATGGTTTTTTTAACTCCATTTTCTATGATTGTTTAAATTATACTTAGTTTGAGGCTTTCCTCTTTTTAGGCTTTCGAGTAGCAGCATAAAGCCCTAAACTCGCTAACCCTATAATACCTATTACGGTAGCCGTATTACTTTTGTTTTCTGTCGTATCGTTTGTAGTAGGCAATACATCTGTAGTAGTTGTATCATCGGTAAGGGTTTGTTTTACAGTATCGCCTGTTGTTTGCGTAGGGTATTTTGTAGTGGGAACTGATGTCTTTGTAGGGTCTAGCGTACCTCCTGTAAAAACGGGACTTGTACCTGTACCTTTAATCCTGTAGTTAAGAACCGTAACCATTGCAACAGGCGACGATGTAAATAATGGACTGTAACTATAGCTGTTCATAGGAAATGTTACTTGTACTGGCTCTGCATCAATAC